>JBBRQL010000074.1:0-16982 GCA_038226425.1 Verrucomicrobiota bacterium | reverse complement strand
TCACCAACGGCGAGGTCGCGCTCAAGTTGGTTGCGCCCGCGAAGTCCGTCTTCCGCGTCGAACAATCCGCCGACCTGACGACATGGATGTCGCTGTTCTCCGCCGCTTCGGTCGGGACCAATCCCTTCACCGACGGCGGCGCGCCGTTTGCCGGACGCCGTTTCTATCGCGCGCTCGCGGTCGAGCCGCCGACCGTGTTGACCGGTGACCATCTGCCGACGGCCGATGGCGACGTGGTAATCCATCCGATCAACCACGCGACGCTCGTGCTCGGCTGGCGGGACAAGCTGATCTACGTGGACCCGGTGGGCGGCGTCGGGCGGTTCCCGGGCATCGGCAAGGCGGACCTCGTCCTCGTCACCCACAACCACGGCGACCATCTCGACGCCTCGACCATCCTCGCGACGCGGCGCACCAATGCCGTCGTGCTCGCACCCGCGGTCGTGCAGGTCTCCTTCCCGGCTTCTCTGAGGACCAACACCACGGCCATGACCAACGGCGCGGTCGTGTCCGTCCTCGGCCTCACCGTCGAGGCCGTGCCGGCTTACAACCTCACCTCCGCCTACCATCCCAAGGGCAGCGGCAACGGCTACGTGCT
This sequence comes from Verrucomicrobiota bacterium, assembly GCA_038226425.1. Taxonomy (GTDB): domain Bacteria; phylum Verrucomicrobiota; class Verrucomicrobiia; order Limisphaerales; family UBA9464; genus CAIVQB01. Next base: position 16,384 of record JBBRQL010000074.1, on the reverse strand, counting down.
CACCATCGGCGGACGGCGCATCTATATCGGCGGCGACACCGAGGACATCCCGGAGATGCGCGCGCTGCAGGACATCGACGTCGCCTTCGTGCCGATGAACCTGCCGTTCACGATGTCGATCCCCAAGGCGGTCAGCGCCGTGCGCCAGTTCCGGCCCAAGGTCGTCTATCCGTACCACTACTCCGAATCGAACACTCAACAGTTCAAGACCCAGGTCGGCACCGACCTCGGCATCGAGGTGCGGTTGCGGAAGTGGTATTGAAGACGGTCGCGGCCGGGCATGATCAGAAGCACCGGACGCGGGATCGGGCGTAGCGCGGATCTGCAATCCGCAGACGCCGCCACTTGTCCAAGGAAATTGGCCTGGCCGCTCGCCTTGCCGAGTGCAACTCGGCGGAACAGCAGGTTGCAAACCTGCGCTACGACCGACCGCCACTTCGGACCCCACCTAAACTCCCGCTGAATCTTCCGGCCGGACTGCTATGCTCGCGCCATGAAGCCGCTTGCTTGGGTCATCGGTCTCGTTCTCGCCACCGGTGCCGGCGCGAAGGCCGCTGATACGTCCATCGAGGACGCGCTGAAGGCCGGCGAACAAGCCCTCCGCGAGAACCTCGACCCGCGCGTGGCCGAACTCTTCCCGCCGCTCGACGTGGCGTCGGCAGGACGCCTCGTCAGCCAGATCCAGGACGCCTTCGCCGGCGACGACGTGGTCGACATCGCCCGCTTCAGACAGGTCGCCCAGGCCGCGCTGCCGCTGCTCGAGAAAGATGCCGCGTCGCGTCCCTACGCCGGGTGGCTGCGGACGCGGATGGATTACTTCCAGGCCGCCGACAACCTGGGCCGCATCGCGCCGGCACCGTCGACGAAGCCCAAGCCGTCCACGCCCGGTAAGCCCGCGCCCAAAACGGCCAACCCGACGCCGGCGCAGCAGCGGCAGGTCTGGACCCAGGTCGTCGCGACCGAACCGTGGCCGGCGGAGGCGAAGCGCTACGTGCCGATGCTGAAGCCGGTGTTCGTCTCCGAAAGCGTGCCTCCGGAGCTCGTGTGGCTGGCCGAGGTCGAGTCGCGGTTCAACCCCGAGGCGCGCAGCCCCGCCGGCGCGGCCGGGATGTTCCAGCTCATGCCGCCGACGGCGCAGCGCATGGGCCTGGCGATGCGGCCGACCGACCAACGGTTCCAGGCCGAGAAGAGCGCCCGAGCCTCGGCCAAGTACCTGCGCACGCTGCACGGCGAGTTCCACGACTGGCCGCTGGCGCTCGCGGCCTACAACGCCGGCGACGGGCGGGTCCGCCGGCTGCTGGCGAAGTCGAAGGTCAAGAGCTTCGACCACATCGCGTCCGGCCTGTCGGCGGAGACGCAGATGTACGTGCCGAAGATCGAGGCGTTGATCCAGCGCCGCGAGGGCAAAGCGTTGGCGAAGCTGTGACGAGACAACGCCCGGCGGTTCACTTCTCGTCGTCGTCGTCCGCGTCCTTCGTCACCGCCCACTCGGGGTACGGGATGGCGCTGCCCTTCATCGCGTGCCAGAGGATGCGGTTGAGCACGTCCTCCGGCGCCTTGTCGACCTCGCGGAAGTTCAGCTTCGCGGAGACCTCGGCGTCGCGCCGGAGCACCGGGTCGGCGATCGCCTGCGGCGCCGGGTTCATCTGGTCGAGCGGGATGTTGTTCGGCACGGCCGTGAAGGGCGTGAAGTCCGGCCGGTCGGTGAAGCACTCGGACATCGGCGTCGCGCTGGCGTCGAACTGGTTCATCGGCGGCAGGCCGAGGATCTGCTCCATCGTGCGGATGAGGCTGGTGGTGGTGTACTGCGTGGACACCACCGCGCCGCGCTTGGCGTAGGGGCTGATGCAGTACGCCGTCGTGCGGTAGCCGCTCACGTGGTCCCAGCCGGCCTGCGGATCATCCTCGATGCCGAAGATGGCGGTCTCCGGCCAGAACTTGCTCTTCGAGATCGCCTCGACGATGCGGCCGAAGGCGAGGTCGTTGTCGGCGACGCACGAAGCCGGCGTGGGCGATCCTTTGCTGGTGCCGCTGGTGTGGTCGTTCGGCAGGCAGATCAAGATGAGCGACGGCCACTCGCCCTTCTCCTCGGCGGCCTTGAGCTCGCGGATGAAGAAATCGGCGCGGTACTGGTCGGGCACCTCCATGCCCCAGCCGACGTAGTTGGTGGGCATGTGCGGCTTGAGCGAGGCGACCATCGGGTAGCTCGAGAAGAGCACGTCGTCCGACTCGCCCTTCCACTGGCGGAAGCAGTCCAGGAACTTCGGCGAGCCCTTGCGCTTCGGGTCGCGCCACTTCACCGCGGGCGCGGCGAACTCGCCGTAGTCGCGGAGCGTCTTGCCGTGCTTGATCGCGTTGTCCCAGAGGAATCCGCCGGGCGAGTACGCGAGCGCATCGTCCTCGTCCTCGCCCATGCCGTCGGGATAGCTGCGGGGGAACCCGGCGAAGGACTTCTCCATGTAATCGGTCGCGAAGGCGGTGGTGCTCCACTGATGCCCGTCGGCGCTGAGGATCCCGGAGCAATAGGTGTTGTCGAGCAGGACGAAATCGCGGACGAGCTTGTGCTGGTTGGGCGTCACGTGGTCGCCGAAGATGCACAGTGCCGGGTCGCCGTTGCCTTGCTTGATGTCGCCGAAGACCTGGTCGTAGGTCCGGTTCTCCTTGATCACGTACACGACGTGCTTGATGGGGCTCGGTTCGCCGATGCGCTCGGGCACCGGGCGCGCGGGCTGGCCGGGCCGCGGCGGCAGCTTGCTGGCGAAGATGGCGTCGCGCCGCAGGTTGCGCATGACCGTCTCCGAGAGCTTCGGTAGGTCGCGTTTCTTCGGCAACGGCACGAGCGAGACGGACCCCGAGTAATGGTGCGAGTTGAAGCCGGTCTTGCCGTCGTCGCCCCTCTTCGGCGCCGCGGCGTGGCCCTTGATGTTCGCCACGGCGAGCACGCCGCGCGCGGCGTCGAAGGCCAGCGCGCCCGGGAACCAGCCCACGGGGATCAGGCCGGTCAGCTTGGATTCGCGGTCGCCCGGATCGAAGGCGATGACGGCGACGGCGTTCTGGGTGCCGTTGGCGACGTAGAGCGTCTTGCCCTTCTTGTCGAAGGCGAGCGCGTTGGGCGACGCACCGAAGATGTCGCTGGGCTTGGCCTTCACCCAGATGGTCTCGACGACCTTGTCGGTGCGCGTGTCGATCACGCTCAGGTTGTCGGAGCCGGCGTTCGCGCAGACCAGATAACGGCGGTCCGGCGCGAGCGCGAGCGCGCTGGCGTGCAGGCCGGTGAGGATCTCGGTGGTGCCCTTGCCGGCCTTGAGGTCGATGACACTGACGGAGCCTTCGCTGGCGATATGGCGGACGGGGTCCACGCGCACCACGGTGCCGCGGCCGGCCGGTCCGGTGAGATCGCCCGGTCCGGGACGGCGTCCGCCCCAGTTCGAGACGTACGCCTTGTCGCCCACGAGCACGACGTCGTACGGGGCGACGCCGACGTCGAAACGACGTATCACCCTACCGGTGGCGGCCTCGATCTCGAGCAGCCGGTCCGAGAGGTTGCCGCAGACGTAGAGCTTCGAGCCGTCGGCCGAGAGAGCCAGACCGGCGGGGATCTCGTCCTTGCGGCGCGGGGCATCGGCGTGCGGCAACGGCAGCGAATGCGACGGCGACACGGTGCCGTCGGCGGCGACGGCGAAGACCTTCACCGAGCCGTTGACGTTGCTGAGGAAGATGCGGCGTCCATCGGCGGAGAACACGAGGCCGGTGAAGCTGACAAGGCCGTCCTTGTCCGGTTTGAGTATGTTCGGCGAGACGACGTCCGGCCGCGGCTCGTTCACCTTCTCATCCGGAAACGGCACGCGCTGGAGCACCGTGCCCGAGACAGGGTCGAGCACGACCAGCTCGGCCGTCTTGCCGGAGACGACGAGCCGGCGTCCGTCGGGCGAGAGCGCCAGCACCTGCGGGCGCAGACCGGGCAGATCGACCTGGCGACCGAGCGGCGTGACGACCTGGTTCACCGGCAGCACGGTGCGGTTCGTCCCGGAGCGGCCGACGCGTTCGGAGGTGGTCCCGGGCGCGAGCGGCGACGGGGTGGCCGCCTGCAGGGCGAGACCGGAGGCAAGGAGGAGGGCGGTGAGCGAGAGCGTGGACGTTGGCTTCATACGAGCGTGCCGAGAATCTGGACGGACGCACCTCGCGGCAAGGCCGCTCGCGTCACGATCTCGCGAACTATCGCACGCAGCCACCATTGCGGTGCAATGCCCCGGACCGGGGTCTCCGGGCGGTCTGCTTTCAGCCGGGACCATTCTTTTGAACAGAAGGGAACGAAGGAAACGAAGCGACCAGCAGTGGCGACCATTGCCTTTGCGGACGCGCACAGCCGCCATCCTTTGGTGGTCCTTTCCCTTTTGACCCGCAGTTCATTTTCCCGCCTCCCCGCTCTTTGTTCCCTTCGTTGGCTTCTGTTCCAACTGCAGGGCCCCGGTTCAGGCTCCACACACCGGCCGGTCCCCCTCATCGTCGCCGCGATGAAACGGGTTTGCGTCTTCTGCGGTTCCAGCCTGGGCAGTGATCCGGCCTTCGCCGAGGCGGCGCGTGGATTGGGAGCCCTGTTGGCGCGCGAAGGGATCGGGCTCGTCTACGGCGGCGCGCGGGTCGGATTGATGGGCACGATCGCCGACGCGGCGCTGTCCGGCGGCGGCGAGGTGATCGGCGTTCTGCCGCGTGCGTTGCAGGAACGCGAACTGGCGCACGAGGGCCTGACGCAGCTGCACGTCGTCGGCTCGATGCACGAGCGGAAGGCGCTGATGGCGGACCTCTCCGACGCCTTCGTGGCGTTGCCCGGCGGTTTCGGCACGCTCGACGAGTTCTGCGAGGTGCTCACCTGGGCGCAGCTGGGCATCCACGACAAGCCGTGCGGGCTGGTGAACATCGGCGGCTATTTCGACGGCCTGCTCGCACAGGTGGCGACCTCGGTGGCCGGAGGCCTCACGCGTCCGGAGCATCGCGACCTGGTGCTCGTCTCGGCGGATCCGGAAGACCTGCTCGCGCAGCTGCGGACCTACCGGCCGGTGCGCTTGTCGAAGTGGATCGACGCGCTGGCGCGGTGAGGCGGAAGGGCGTTCCCCAAGCGCCTTCATGCTAGGACCGAGGGCGCCCGGCATCAATCGTACGGCACCCGATCCATCAGCCAGAGACGGTCGGGATCCTGCGGCGGGGTCGGCACGGCGAGCGTCGGGTTGGCGTCGGGGTTCGGCCGCTGCGTCCGCGTGTCGTCGGCGTTGAACTCGGTCTCGTTCTGCCGGGCGACGGTCGGGCCTTTCCAGGTGCGCGCCTCGGCGTGGCCGTCGGCGGACGCGAAGGTGGCGCTGCGCCCGTGCCGGCTCGCGGGCAGATGCCAGAACCAGGCGAACTCGTCCGGCCCGCGGATGCCGAAAGCGCCGTTGTCGATGCTCACCGCGTTCTCCTCGGCCCACACGAAGACCCGTGACGGAGCCCGGACGCCGGAGAGCTTGGTCACCAGCGACGACGCCATCGGCGGTGCGCCCTTGATGGAGTTCGTCACCGAGTTGCAGTTGAGCCATGCCGACATCGAGTAGCTGCGGTTGTGCGGCACGCGCCGGCCGTCGGCGGCGATGACGAACGCCTTGCTCGCCGGACAACGCCACACGCCGTCCGCCGACGCGTAAGCGTGGAGCATGTTGCCCGACAGGTTCGACGCATAGAGCGGCGTCCAGGTCTGGACGTTGCCCTGCACCCAGGCATCCGGCCCCGCGAGGCCGGGTTGTCCTGCGGGCGTGGAGTTGTCGGGCAACCGGTCATCGTGGTCGCCGACGTATTGCAGATAGGCGATCGCCAGCTGGCGCGAGTTGCCGAGGCAAGCGGTCTTCAGCGCCTGCGCCTTGGCCCGCCCGAGCGCGGGCAACAGCATGCCGGCGAGGATCGCGATGATGGCGATCACCACCAGCAGCTCGATGAGCGTGAAGCCGCGACGAACAGGCTCGGAACACCGGATGTTCACGGCGTCCTCCTTCCCGGGGCGGGGTACCATTTCGCCCGCAACCGCGCCTGCTCGGCCTCGAAGGCAGCCCGCTCCGACGGCGTGAGCAGTCGCCCGATCTCGGCCTGCGTGGAATCCAGCACGGCAGCAGCGTTGGTCGTGGTCGTCAGCTCGGAGGCGCGGAGCTGGAGCAGTTGTCCGATGGCACCGGCCTCCTCGCATTCCATCGGATGCCATGCCTTGAGCTGGCGGAGCGTGGCGTCCGCCCAGAGAGACGAACGCTCCTCGGCGGACGGTCCGCTCCCGAGGAACCGTGGCCCGAGCCACATCCCTCCGGCGAGGAGCAGCGCGAGCAGCGGCACGCCGACCTTGGGCAGCGAGACCCACGCGGCGACGACGGTCCAAGGGGACGGCCTCCCGAGCGCCGCGCCGGCCATCGCCTTGGCGGCGACGGCAGCGGTCCAGTCCGCCGGAGGCGCGGACCTATCGTGCCCATGGGCAGGCCGCGCCGCGCGGGCGAGCTGCTCCCAAGATGGCTTCGGTCCGCTCATGGTCTCGGTCCTTCCTGCAACTTCTCCATCTGCTTCCGCAGCTTGCGCCGCGCCCGGAAAGCCCGGACACGGATGCCTGTGATGCTCCAGCCCGTCAACTCGCGGACCTCCGCCGCGGTGCGCTGCTCCAGGTCGAGCATCGTCACCACCAGCCGGTCGTCCGGCGACAAGGTGGCGAGCAACCGCTCCGCCAGCTCGCGCGCGGCGATGCCCTCGGTCGCGTCCGGCGCCGCCGTCTCGTGGGCGATGGACTCGAGGACCGCAGCCTCCTGCTCTCCGAGGTCGGTCCAGCGCACCTCGCGCGAACGCTGCTCGCCGCGCTGATGGTCGCGGCAGGTGTTCACCGCGACCCGCGCGACCCAGTGCTCGAACGGCACCACGCCGGCATACTGGTCCAAGCGTGAGAACACTTTCATGAAGATCTCCTGGCTCAGGTCGTCCGCCGAGAGCCGCCACGGCAGATGGGCGCCGACGATCTTGCCGACGAGCGGCGCAAGCGCGTCCACGAGGTCGCGCGCCGCGGCGTTGTCGCCCGCGCGCACGCGTTCCAAGCACGCCGTCATGTCGGCTCCTTCGTCTGGCATCGGCCGCCGTCCGGCCAGGTCACCCTCTGCACGGGACCGGTGACGCCGGAGGCGCGCCGAGCATTACCGGAAAGTCCTCGCCGCCCAAAGCCGGGAGAATCTTCGCGCGCCGTGTAATGCCGCGCCGGTCCTCGGCGTCACCGGGTGCGGTCGGGCGAATTTCCGCCCCGCCGAAAACAACACCACGGAACCATGAAAAGCTCCCAAGTCCTCCTCGCCGCGGCCACCGCGGCCCTCGCCCTCGACACCCAGGCAGCGCTCTTCTCCGGCATCGGCGCCGGCAGCTCCGACGCCGGGCTCACCACGCCCATCAGCGACTTCAAGACCGCCATCGGCGGATCCCTCAACGCGCCCAACGGCACCCTCGGCACCACGCTCACCACCGGACGCCGCGAGATCAACTGGGACGCCGGCGCGCTCCCGGTCTCGATGCCGGCCGATTTCTTCAACGTCAACTCGCGGCGTGGCGCAGTCTTCAGCACCGACGGCAGCGGCTTCCAAGTGAGCGAGAACAGCGGGAGCAACCCGACCCGGAAGTTCGGCAACGTGGACGCCGGCTACGTCACCGAGTTCAGCCTGTTCAGCGCGAACCGCCTGTTCGCCGCGGTCGGTTCCGTCAACCTCGAGGCCACGTTCTTCCAGCCGAACGTCACCTCGCAGGCCGCGACCGTCACCGCGTTCGGCGCCATCTTCGTGGACGTGGATCTCGCGAACACCACCAAGCTCGAGCTGATCGGCGCTGGCGGGATCGTCCTCGCCAGCGGGTTCGCACCGGTGAACAACCAGGGCCTCTCCTTCCTCGGCCTCACGCTCGACCCGGGACAGGTCGCGACCAGCGTCCGCATCACCTCCGGCAACCTCGCGCTCGGCCCCGGCAACATCGACGACCCGACCCATGACGTCGTGGCGATGGACGACTTCTTCTACAGCGAGCCTCAGGCCCTCACCGCCGTGCCCGAGCCGCAGGAATGGGCCGCCATCGCCGGCGGCGCGTGCATGTTGCTCGGCGCGGCCCGGAAGCTCCGCCGCAACGCCAAGGCGTGAACCGTGTCGCGCGGGAATCCGGCTCGCAGCACGGCGTCCCGGACGGCGAGGTCAGCGGTGCTGCGCTGGGTCGGTCGGGAAGGTCGAAGGCGGCGGGGATCCCGGCATCGTCCGGCCCTCGCCGCCTGGGCGGACTGGAAAGTCCGCCCTCCCGGGCCTGCGATCAACTGCCCGTCAGCACCTCGATGAGATAACGCAGCTCGGCGTCCAGGTCGTCGCCGGCGGGCAGCGTCTGGGCGACCTCGGTGCGGACCAGCTCGCGGAACCGCCGGCGCAGCCGGTGGATCGCCACCTTCACGGCGCCTTCACTCGTCCCGAGCGCGGCGGCGGCGGCGGCCTGCGAGAGGGCGGCCGCATCGCCGACGAGCCACGGTTTCAGCGCGGTGAAATGCGCGGCGCGGTCGTTCGCGGCGAACTCCGCCTCCAGCGCGCCGAGCGACCGCGCCATCACGGCCAAGGCCCATTCGCGGTCGAACACACGGTCCGGCACCTGCGACGCCGGATCGGCGACCTGCAATCCCGGGGCCGTGCCGTTTCCGGTGCCGGGGTCGAGCGGCTCCGGCGAGATGCCGCCGCCGCGCTTGGCCGCGTTCTCCCGGTCGCGCAGGTCGCCGAGGAAATGCTTCACCGCGCCGAGCAGGAACGAGCGGAAACGTCCGCGCTCCGGCGCCGCGCCGGCCACGCCGCCGCGCGCGAGCAAGCGGGCGAAGAACTCCTGCGTCAGCTCGCGCGCCGCGTCCTCGTCGCGGCCTTCGCGGCGGAGGAAACGGAACACCGGCGTCCAGTACGCCGCGCACAGCTCGCCCAACGCCGCCCGCGCCTCCGGCGTCGCGCCGCGCGCGGCGAGCACGAGCGTCCAGCGGGTCGGGACGAAGACGCCTGATGCGACGGCAGAGCGGACGGCGGCATCCATCGCGGAATCCTAGGGGCAGTGGCGCAAGTAGAAGACCTCGCCGGTCTCGCGCGACCACCAGAGCGTCTCCACGACGCAGCCGGCCGGCTTCAAGTCGCGGGCGTAGGCGACCAGCCCTCCCGACGGAGCGGACCGCCACCACGCCGGACCGCTGTCGCGTTTGAACTCCGCCGTCGTCACCGCGAACCTTTCACGCTGGAACATCGCCACCACCTCGCCGGGACCGGCATGGAAGCGCAGGAGATACCGCGGCTCCGCGGCGGTGCCTTCGTCGGACAAGAACTGGACGTCCCGGACCGAGGCCGGCGCGGGCTTGCCGAGCCAGCGTGCGACGAAGCCGCGCAGCTGCGCCCCGTCGCCGTCGGATGCCGACTCCAACGCCGATGAAACGGCCTCGGAGGCTTTGGTCAGCTCGGTCAGCGAGCGCATGAGCTGCGCATCGGAGGCTTTGCCGGCGCGGTTCATCTGCATGGTGGTGTCGGCGACCTTCTCGGCATGGTCGCGGACCGCTGCGGCCCGGGTGATCTTCTCGTTTGCCAGATCTGCTTCCGCGATCGCGACGGTGGACTCCGCCTCCAGCATCTCGAAACCGCGCGGCGCGAGGAGGCCGACCTCGACCTGCTTGCGGAGCTGCTCCAACCGCTGCTTCGCGATCCGCCGGGCGGTCGCGTGCCGCTGGAGTTCTTCGCGGGTCTGCTGGCCGACGTCGGTCGTCCCCGGATCCGGCGGCACCTCGATCTTGGGGGTGCCCGCGGCGACGCCCGGTGCCAAGGCACGCCTCCGCGCCTCGGTCAGCTCGATCTCGGCGATCATGTGGGTCGCCTCCGCACCGCGCAGGTCGAGCGTGGTCGCCTTGCCGACCTCGTGCTGCTTCCGGGTCGACTCGAGGACGAGGCGCGCGTACTTGATGTTCGCCTCAGCGATGGCGACCGCTTCGCCGCGGGCTTCGGCCACCGCAAGATCGCGTGCCGTCGCGGCGACCTCCAGGGGCGAGATCGCGCCGACAGCCTCCCGCGCCCGCGCTTCGTCGTACCGTTGCCGCGCGAGGTCGATCTGGATGTCTTGTTTCGCGCGGAGCGCGGCAAACGCTTCCCCCATCTTTCCTGGCTCCGCCACGACGCTGTTGCCACCAGCGTCCTTGACGTAGAACACGACGTTGGTCGCGATCTTGCCCGAGCCCGCGGACGGGCCGCCTTCGGCCTGCGCCTTTGCTTCAGCGGGTCCATTGCCCAAGGACGACGGCTCGGCGGATGCCCCGCCCTCTCTCAGGTCCACCGAGTTCGATGTCGCGGGTGTGCTGACTTCCGCGGCAGGGAGGATCTCTAGCCGGATCTGTTCGAGCCCGGCGAAGGCGATCCAGACCGGCGTGTTGATCTTCAGCGACAGATCTCCCGCCACGAGTTCGTTGGCCTTGGCCAGCAAAGCTCCGGCGTCTCCGTCCATCTTGGCGTTGAAATAGCCGCCTTCGGTCGCATCGCCGCCCTGGACCATCAGCAAGACCTCGTTGCCCTTGGGTTGGCGCTCGAAGAGGACGGTCACGGTCGTGCCGTAGCCGCCCGACATGATCCGGGTCATGGGAATCTCCCTGCGACGGGCTCCAAGGGACAGCCGGACGACGGCCGGCAGGGCCGAGCGCAATTCCCAGCGCAACCGCACCTGTGACTCCGTGGCCGAGCGCTCGGCGCGTATCATCTGGGCGTCGGACATGATCGCCGCTGGGGCCGCTGGAATTTCCATCCACAGGAGCGTCGGCCGTCGCCCCGCCAGTTGGGGCAGTATCAGCCCGAGCATAAGCATCAAGGTGGACAGCACCATCAGCATGGTCACAGCCCAGAAGATCCGCTTCGGCCATGGGTTCCATTCGGTCTGTGGTTTCGCTCGGGAAGGCGTCGGCTGGGTCCGCACGAAGAGCCAGACCAAGACGGCACCCATCGCCATCGGCACCAGACCCGCCGTGAGCCCTCCCAACCCGGCCGCTGGCCCTCGATGCAACATCGGTGCCAGCAGGCTGGCCACAACGGCGGACGCCGGGAGCGCGAAGAGCCCGATGACCAGCCAGCACAGCCGATGCGGCCAAGGGTTGGGCGCGGGTTCGTCGGGACGGCGCAAGTGGACCCCGAAGGCCGGTCGCACGGAGCGATGGCAGAGAATCCAGATGCCGGCGATGAAGCCCGCGAGGTGCAGCAGACCACTGAAGACGGCGAGGTAAACATTATGGATCAAGCCAAGGCCACCCGTCGTCCAACCCGGAGGCAGATTATTGTCGCTGGCAAAGAACGGCAGCGCACCGAGCCCCCACAAACTGAGGCTCGCCCCCCAGAAGTTCGCGACCAGCGCACCGACGCGCCATGTCAGGCCGCGCGTGAGCAGGGCAATCCCGGTCAGCGCGAGCAGGACGCCGGTGTCGAGCACTTGCATGTCGGTTCGCCTGCTCAGCAGCGTGGGGGAAATGGCGACCCCGGCCGCCAGCAGGAAGAGCCACGCGGCTCGCCGCGCCCAATCCGGCAGCGGTGCCGGCGGCTGGGGATCGTGGGTGGCCAACAACGCGGGCGGCTGCGGGTCGCGCGCCGGCGCCGGCGCCGGCGACGCGGCCACCGTCTCGCACTGCGTCTTCACCTCGCCCGCGCTCTGTTGGCGCAGCTCGCGCTCCTTGGCGAGGGCGCGCATCACGATCTCGTCCACGCGCGAGTCGAGCGGCGTCTTGGCCGAGGGCGCGGCGAAACGACCGAGCGGCAGCTCGCCGGTGAGCAGCTCGTAGAACACGACGCCGAGCGAATAGATGTCGGCGCGGTGGTCGACGTCGGCGGGCTTCTCGATCTGTTCCGGCGCCATGTAGTGCGGCGTGCCGAGGCGCGCGCCGCTCTGGGTCAACGTGAGGTCGGTGTGAGGGTCGCCGGGGTCGCCGACCAGCTTGGCGATGCCGAAGTCGGCGATCTTCACCCGGCCCTGGGCGTCGAGCAGGATGTTCTCCGGCTTGATGTCGCGGTGCAGCACGCCCTGGTCGTGCGCGTATTGGAGCGCGGCGCAGATGTCGGGGATGATGGCGAGGGCCTGGGCCGGTGTGAAACGTCCCGCCTGCATCGCCTGGCGCAGGTTCACGCCGTCCACGAACTCCATCAGCAGGTAGCAGAACCCGCCGGATTCGCCGAAGTCGTAGACCGAGACGATCTGCGGATGCGACAGCCTGGCGAGGAAACGCGCCTCGCGGTGGAAGCGTTCGGCGAACGCCGGATCGGCGCTGAGCGACATGGGGAGCAGCTTGAGCGCGACGATGCGGTCCAGCTTCGGCTGGCGGACCTTGTACACGACGCCCATGCCGCCGAGGCCGACCAGCCCGAGGATCTCGAACTGCGGGAAGGCCGCCGCGACGGTCTCGATGGACGGCGCTGTAAGACGGGCGTTGGACCGGATGCCGCCATCCGTCGGGGCCGCGGCGCCCGCGAGCACGCAAAGCGGACAAAGCCCCTGCGGCGCATCGGCCGGGATCGTGCCGTCGCACTTGGGGCAGCGGACCGTGGCTTGATCAGTGTTCATACACGGGCTTCCTGAGGAGGACGGGCCAGGAGGTTACAGACGACCCGATCCGCCGGCAGTTTTGTTTCCGGCGCCGTGTGCCCGTCGCGCGGGACAGCGACTGCTCAAGGGCCGACCACGGGGCCCGGGACGACGAACAGGACCCGGTGGCCCGGTTGCCGTCGGCCGGTCCTCCATTGTTCGATCGTCATCACGGCCCGGACGTACCATCGGCGGTCCTCGACGTAGCACGTCATCTTGACCGCGCTCGCGACCGCGTTCGTCGGAAGGGACAGCATGGCCGTCACATCCCCGGACGCGGGCAACGGCACGAACAGCCCCAGCCGGTTCGGGAAGGCCTCCATGTAGGTGAGACCCAGCATCGGGACCGGATTGCCGTTGTGGATCCGCAGCACCGCGCTGCGTTCGCCGGAGTCGTTGGTCGAGTAACCCGTGGCCGAGATGCGGACCTGTCCGGGAATCGGCGGGGGTTCCCTCCGCTCGCCGATGACCGAAGCCGCGAATCCCATCAACACCACGACCGACACGAGGCCGATCCAGACGACGGGCGGGATCGTCCGGGCGCTCCGTTGGGACTTTGGCTTTTCCACGATCGGATGGATGAGGCGGTTCGCGACCCAAGTTACGACGAAGACCGCTCGGTGTCGCTGCCTCATCGCGCGGAAGGGTGACGATCCGAAGTGTGCATCTTCTGAACGGAGAGGCGAGCGGCATGGACGATCGTGCTGCCAGCATCTTGCTGGCAGGGGCTCGCCGAAGCCGGGGCCAGGGAAATCTTCCCACGCGTCTCCCTCCCTACTTTCTGCCGGCGAGACGCTCGGCAGCACATCGGCGCCACAGGCCATCACGGTGTCCAGGCGCGCCCTGATCCCGCATCCGTGGACAGGTTTCGCTTCACTTCATCGCGGCGACTTGGAAGCCTCGTCCCCGGCATCTCGCGTTGCCAAACCCAAACAAATGCGTTCCCTACCTGTATTGTTGACGTGTGCCTTCGTGGCATTTTCTCCCGGACTTTCCGCCCATGACGCCGGTGGCGGCCATCCCCAGGACCCGGCGGTCACCGCCGTCCCGCTCCCGATCGTCTTGGAGAAGACGGGACCTGTCCGTGCGCCGAAAAAGGTGAAACTGGAACCCGGCACCAAGGTCTCCGGCCAAGGATTCTGGAAGTTCATCGCCGCGCGCGACCTCGTCCCGGTCCCGCCGGCCGCCGTCCCGTTCGTGAAGGGCGCGCATGGCACCGTGATCTTCGACGCGAAGAACGACGCCGTGTACTGGGGCCTGAAGGACGTCGGCTTCGTCGGCTTCAGCAACAAGCTCAGCCGGTCATGGATCGTCGAGGGCGATCCCGTGCTGAAGAAGGGCAACCTGCACGGCGCCGACATCTTCCCCCGCAAGGGCAAGTCCGCGCTCGTCGCCGCCGCCGACAACGAAGACGGCCAGATCCACCTGACCGACACCACGTTCCAGCACAGCGAGAACCTCGGCATGCCGCCGTTCGCGCAGTACGCCGACAAGAAGGGCTACGCCCCGACGGATGTGGCCATCCAGGACGAAGGCCATCTGTGGATCACCGACGGCTACGGCAAGGCGTTCTTCATGGGCGCCGAGACGTCGCCGCTGCGGTACTCCGGGAAGATCCATGGCGGCAAAGCCATGTCGCAGACGCCGCACGGCATCTCGTTCGATCCGCGGACCGGGGCGTTGCTGATCTCGGCGCGTGCCGAGGGCCGCATCATGGATTGGGACATGAAACGTGAGCGCTTCCAGGCGATCGACGGCCTGCCGCCCGGCAGCACGATCTGCAACATGGACATCTGGGGCGACCACGCCTTGGCGCCGTGCCTCAGCGACAACGACAAGACCAAGGCCGGCCCGATCTTCATCGTGGACCTCAAGAAACACGCCGTCGTCGCCACCATCCGGCCGCGCGACGACCTCGGCTACGCCGACGTGCAGAGCGTCCACGGCGCCTGCTGGCACATTTCCGGCACCGGCAGCAAGCGCGAGGTCTACATCGTCTTCACCGCATGGAACCCCGGCGGCATCGGCGCGCTCAAGCTCGTCAACGTGGCGGATTGAGAGGCCGGCCCGGGCCGTGTCGCCGACCTTGCCATCGGCCTTCGCCGGCTTCTTGATCTCGGCCACCGAGAACGGACCGAGAGCCAGATGAACACCAGGACCATCGACCGCCGCGGCTTCATCGCCGGGACCTTCGCCGCGGCGCTCGCCGCCGGATGCCGGACCGCCGGCACCCGGCCAGTGCTCCGCGTCCTCACCTACAACCTCCACCATAGCGAAGGCCTCGACGGGAAAGTCGACCTGGAGCGGATCGCGCGGATCATCCGCGGTTCCGGTGCCGACCTGGTGGCGTTGCAGGAGCTTGACCGCCGCGCGCGCCGCACCGGGAGCGTGGACCAGCCGGCCGAGTACATCCGCCTCACCGGGCTCCACGGCGAGTTCGGCGCGGCGATGGATTTCCAGGGCGGAGAATACGGTCAGATGCTGCTCAGCCGATGGCCCCTCTCGGGCTTCGCGACGCACCATCTGCTGAATCCGTCGAAGCGCGAACCGCGCATCGCCGTCTCGGCCCAAGTGCGCCCGCCAGGGATGCCCGGCATCCGCTTCGTCGGCTCGCATCTCGACGCCACCCGCGACGACGGCGACCGGCGGCTCCAATCCGCCGAGCTGCACCGTCTCTTCACCGACGTGACGCCGACGATCCTCGCCGGCGATATGAACGACCTGCCGGGAAGCCCGGTCGTGCGCGGCTTCGCGGAGGGCTGGTCCGACGCCGCCGCAGGGGACCCGCAGCCGACCGATCCGGCCGACGCGCCGAAGGTCCGCATCGACTACGTGTTCGCTCGTCCGGCCGCGCGCTGGCGCGTCGTCACCGTCCGCGTGCTCGACGAACGCGTCGCCTCGGACCATCGCCCCGTGCTCGCCGAGCTCGAGTGGGACGCGGCCTGATCCACGCCGCTCACTCCGCGGCCGGGTGATGCTCGATCCGGACGATCTGGGTGTCCTTGTTCCCGGTCCACGCCGTGCCGTTCTCCAGCACGTACAAGCAGCCGTCGGCACCGAGCTCGATGTCCATCGGACGGACGAAGGTCATCTTCGGGCAGAAGCGCTCCATGCGCAGCGACCCGTCCGCGTTCTTGGCGATGCGGTCGTCCTCGTCGAGATGGACGGCCATGATCCAGCTCCGCGACCACTCGTAGATGAACAATGTGCGATCGTACTCGCGCGGCAGCTTCGTCGGCGACCGGAGCTTCTCGTCGAAGTGGTACACCGGGCCGGCGCAGGCGGTGCGGCCGCCGTCCTTCACCGCGGGGAACTTGGTCGACGGGCCGTACGGATACCAGATGAAGGCCGGCTGCGCCGGCGGGAGTTCGCGCGGACCGGTGTTGTAGCGCGATCCGTTCACCGGATGCAGCGGGTCCCACGCCTCGCCGCTGATGCCGGTCGTGAAATCGTGGCGGTGGTAGGGCTTGTTGTCCGCGATGACCAGCGGCCAGCCGAAATTGCCCGCCGCGCGCGCTTGGTTGATCTCGTCGAAGCCTGCCGGTCCGCGTTTCTCGCTCGGTCCGCCCGCATCGGGCCCGACCTCGCCCCAGTAGAGGTAGCCGTTACGTTGGTCTACGGAGATGCGCCACGGGTTGCGGTTGCCCATCACGTAGATCTCGGGCCGTGTCTTCGGCGTGCCCGGCGGGAAGAGGTTGCCCTTGGGGATGGTCGCGGTGCCGTCGGGCTCGGGATGGATCCGCAGGATCTT
>JBBRQL010000073.1:0-17120 GCA_038226425.1 Verrucomicrobiota bacterium | reverse complement strand
CGGATCGTGTTCGAGGTGGACAAGCCTTACTTCAACCACAACGGCGGCCGGATCGCCTTCGGTCCCGACGGCATGCTCTACATCTCGGTCGGCGACGGCGGCGGGCCGAAGGGCTGCGACATCGGCAACGGCCACGTCCCGGAAGGCAACGGCCAGAACCTCCGCACCCATCTCGCCAAGATCCTCCGCGTCGACGTGGACGGCCGCGACGACGCCCGCGGCACCGCCTACCGCATCCCGAAGGACAACCCCTTCGCTGACGGCAAGGACGGCCTGCCCGAGATCTACGCGTACGGCGTGCGCAACCCGTGGTCGATGACCTTCGACCGCGGCGGTTCGCACCAGCTCTACGTCGCCGACGTCGGCCAGATGCGCTGGGAAGAGGTCGATATCATCGTGAAGGGCGGCAACTACGGCTGGCCGCTGCGCGAAGGCTTCGACGGGTTCAACCGCGAGAACCCCGAGCTCGCGCCGACCGCGCCGAAGGCGGAGAAAGGCCTGCGTGGCGAGCCGTTGATCGATCCCATCGCGGCATACAAGAACGTGAGCGGATGGAAGGGCGACCCCGAGGTGCTGGGCAACAGCGTGACCGGCGGTTTCGTGTACCGCGGCAAGGCCCTGCCCGAGCTGGCCGGCCACTACATCTACGGCGATTGGTCCGGC
The DNA here is from genome assembly GCA_038226425.1 of Verrucomicrobiota bacterium. Lineage (GTDB taxonomy): Bacteria > Verrucomicrobiota > Verrucomicrobiia > Limisphaerales > UBA9464 > CAIVQB01. Next base: position 16,457 of record JBBRQL010000073.1, on the reverse strand, counting down.
GCGCAGGGCACGCCCCAAGGACGCCTCTTCGTCGCGCGCCGCCCGTCCGACGGCCAAGGCCGCTGGACCGTCGAGCCGTTGCGTGTGGACGGCCCAGGCAAGCTCTTCGGCTGCGTGACAGCGTTCGGCGAGGACGACGACGGTGAGATCTACGTGCTCACCAATGGCTCGACCAACCTCACCCCGGGCCGCGGCAAGATCTGGCGGATCATCCCCGCGCCGGTCGTGAAAGCGGACTGACCGACAGACGAGCAGACCGGCGGCGCGGTGATGCGTGATGCGGTCACCGACAAGGACCGCTTGTGCGCACGTGCCCGAACTTTCGCCTTTGCCCGGGCCGCGGCTTCCCCACACTCATGCCCGCACCATGAGCAAATCCGCCAAGACCGCCTCCAAGCCGAAGATCGCACCCGCCGCCGAACGCGCTTTCTCGTCCATCGTCGTGGACGGCATCGAACGCGCGCCCAGCCGGGGGATGCTCTACGCCACGGGCTTCAAGAAAGAGGACTTCGCGAAATCGCAGGTCGGCGTCGCCTCGACCTGGAGCATGGTCACGCCGTGCAACATGCACATCGACCAGCTCGCCGTGAGCGTCGCGCAGGGCATCAACGAAGCGGGCGGCAAGGCCGTCGTCTTCAACACCATCACCATCTCCGACGGCATCTCGATGGGCACCGAGGGCATGAAGTACTCGCTCGTGTCCCGCGAGGTGATCGCCGATTCGATCGAGACCGTGGTCGGCTGCCAGGGCTTCGACGGCTTCATCGCCGTCGGTGGATGCGACAAGAACATGCCCGGCTGCGTCATGGCCATGGGCCGGCTGAACCGCCCGAGCCTCTTCGTCTACGGCGGCACGATCCTGCCCGGCGAGCTCGACGGCAAGGACGTCGACCTCGTGAACATCTTCGAGGCCGTCGGCAAGAACGCCGCCGGCAGATGCAGCGCCGAGGACGTCGAACGCGTCGCCGAGGTCGCCATCCCCGGCGCCGGGTCCTGCGGCGGCATGTACACCGCCAACACCATGGCCAGCGCCATCGAGGCGCTCGGCATGAGCCTCCCGAACTCTTCCGCCCAGGCCGCCGTCTCCAAGGAGAAGACGCTCGACTGCGAACAGGCCGGCGCCGCGGTGCTCAACCTCATCCGCCGCGGCATCAAGCCCCGCGACATCATGACCAAGGAGGCCTTCGAGAACGCTATGACGCTCGTCATCGCCCTCGGCGGCTCCACCAACGCCGTCCTCCACCTCATCGGCATGGCCCATAGCGCCGGCGTGAAGCTCACGATCGACGACTGGACCCGCGTCGGCAAACGCGTGCCCGTGCTCGCCGACCTCAAGCCGTCGGGCAAGTACGTCATGGCCCGCCTCGTCGAGATCGGCGGCACCGTGCCGCTCATGAAGATGCTGCTCGACGAAGGCCTGCTACACGGAGACGCGATGACCGTCACCGGCAAGACGATGCGCGAGAACCTGAAGAACGCGCCGAAGTATCCGAAGGGCCAGGACATCATCCGCAGCATCGACAACCCGATCAAATCCAGCAGCCACCTCGTCGTCTTCCGCGGCAACCTCTGCCCCGGCGGCGCCGTCGGCAAGATCTCCGGCAAGGAAGGCCTCCAGTTCAGCGGCAAGGCCATCGTGTTCGAGGACGAGGAGAGCGCCCTGCAGGGCATCCTCAACGGCAAGGTGAAGGCCGGCCACGTCATCATCATCCGCGGCGAAGGCCCGAAGGGCGGCCCGGGGATGCGCGAGATGCTCTCGCCCACCAGCGCCATCATGGGCAAGGGCCTGGGCAAGGAGGTCGCGCTCATCACCGACGGACGTTTCAGCGGCGGCTCGCACGGTTTCGTCATCGGCCACGTGACGCCCGAAGCGTTCGATGGCGGCCCGATCGCGGTGATCAAGAACGGCGACCCCATCGTCATCGACGCCGAGAAACGCGCCATCACGCTCGACATCGGCGCGAAGGAGCTCGACGCCCGTCTGCGCAAGTGGAAGCAGCCGAAGCCCAACTATCGCCGCGGCGTGCTCGCGAAGTACGCCGCCTTGGTCAGCAGCGCGAGCGAAGGCGCGGTGACGGACCGACAGTTCTGATCCGCAGAGATCCTCCGGTTCAACACGGCCCGAACCGGCCGATAGAAGGGGCGCCCGCCGCTGGATCCAGCGGGGGCGCCCTGTGCTCTTCCGGCTTCGCTCTCCAGACACATCGAGCGGGCCGCGGATGTGGGTTCAGTTCTGGTTGTTGTTGTTCATGGAGGAAATGGGGGGGGCGGGTGCGGACAAGAGGCGGCCTATTGGAAGAGCCCCATCACCTTGTCGAGGCCCAGGTTCAGCCCGACCGAGATGGTCCAAGGTGCCGGAGCGTCCGCGAAATACATCCGGCCGGCCACCGTCAACATGATGTTCTTGTTCGGGATGGGGAAATAGACCTCGCTCTCCCAGACCGGATGCGCCTCCAGGCTGAAACGCGGCAGCCCGCGCTCCGCCTTCACGGTGGTGCCCGTCACATCGGTGAACTCGGGCTGGTCGATCAATCCGATGCCGATCCGGGTGGAGAAGGTGCCGTAGGAGGCGTACTCGCCTGCATCCTCTTCTCCGTCCTTTCCTTTGCTCTTGGCTTTCTCGGTGCTGAACGGCGCTAGGAACGACACGTGGTAACCCACGCCCGCAAACGCGATCGGATGGACCGCTTGGAAGGTCTTCTCGGTCACGGCACCGCCGCCGATCTCTAGATTGATGGCGTGGGCGTGCGTAGGATTCCCACCATTTATAATCGGACTGTAGCTCTGCCGAAAGATCGGGAACCCAAGATTCAGCTCGGAGTGGAAATCTCCACCACCGATCGCGCTGTTGGCGCTGAACTGCTGGTTGGTGCCGGAATCCCGGAGCACGAAACCCAGCCTTGCGTCGACATCGAAGAGATTACCGTGTTTTCCGCCCCACGGACGCCACCCGGTCGACCGATGGCCATCGCTATCAAATATCGTCTCGCACTTCGAGCTCAGGCTCCAACGGTTGATGTAGCGCAGCTCGATGAACATGTCCGTGCTGGCTTTGTCACGGGGCGAGAAGTCATAGGTGCCGTTGGTGTTCTTGGACAAGCTATATGGATTGAGCGAGATGGCTCCGATATAGAAATTGACCTTTGAACTGATCGGAATGGCCGGATATTCGTTGGTAGCCGTCTTCGTTTGATTCTTTGTCTTGGGAACGTCCAAGGGGTCCGGACAGTCTTTCTCCAGCGCCGTGAACTTTTCTTTCCAAGCCTCCGAGTCGCGCTTAATCTCACCATCCTTCTCCAGCTTAGTCCCCAATTCGAGCGCTGCCGCGGCATTTTCGCTGCGACATGCGACCGCGGCGAGCACAGCCTTGCCGAAGTCGTTCTTCGGGTCAGCCAACTGTTCGAGCGCGAGCTTCCGCATCGCTTCTGTGTCCTTCAGCTCAATCTTCTCCTTTTTGGCGAGGGCGAGGATTGTGCCCACGAGCTTCTTTGCGCTCTCGCTCAAGCCGGGAGTCGCGGCGTGCGCGTTCAGGACAAGACAGACGGCGGCGAGCAGAACTGGTAGCAGTCGTCGCCGGTGTCGGGTTTGGGTTTGTGGAATCTGCAGGTTTGTGTTCATGATGAGTCTGGGGGCTATGAGGTTGATGAGACGTAGGACCAAGATTTGTTCGACACGGCGGACGAGACAGCGGCTCCTGGCGGCGGTGCCGACGATTAGATATTTTTGAAGAACCCGAGACACGGCGCGAAGAAATACTCGCCACCGCGCAGCCGGACGAAGGGCCTGAAATCCACTGTTTTGACCCCGGGCAAACCCCACGCGACGGGACAACTGATGAGATTGGGTCCAGGCGACGGTGGTTGCCCGATCACCGGGTCGAGCCCGGTCGCCGGGGCGGTAGGCGGGAAGTTCGGGTCGTTGGCGAACCCGGCTTGGTTCGTCTCGAACTGCGTTTCGATGTCCGCCATGTAGGCCATGAACAACAGGCCCACGCCTCCGTCCGGCATCTCTTCCGGCGTCTGCTCGTCGTTCGGTTCCTTGATGCGCTCCCCGTACGGGATGCCTCGACGAGCCATCGTCGCAGGCCGCGTCGCAGGAGTCCTTGTGTTGACCTTGCGGATGTGCGCCGCCACCGGGCAACGGAGACCCGCAGGATCATCGTCGTAGTTGAAGTTGTTGCCCGGTTCCTGGCCCATGGCATCGGGAGACCGGACCACGGGGGTCCCGTCCTCGAAGCGTCCGACGACCATCGCTCCGGCGCGTTCGACGTCCTCGCCTTTCAGGCCGAGGTCGGCTGCGATCGCCTTCTCGCGCGTCTTGAAGCCGCGGACGTCTTGCTCAAGTTTGCGGAAGACGAAATAGCTGCCATAGCCTTCCCCGCTCGGACACGGCAGTATCACCTGTTCAAGATCGAACACAGGCGACCACTGCCAGTTTCCTTTTCCACCGAGCACCGCTGCCGGGTTGATCGCCGGCAACGGCCGGCCGGTTTTCATCCACTCTTGCTCGATGTCTTCCCAGAGCATCAATGGCTGGCTGCGGCCGTCCACGTAGCCGAAGTGCTCGACACCTTCGCCGGCTCGGTTTTTTCGCGCCTTGCCCGACTCGACATGGATCAAAGACAGGCTGCCGGCGCGAGCATCGGCCTGGATTTTGCGCATGGTCGTCTCCACCAGCTCGGCTGTCGCATCGGCGACCAGCACGAGCAGGTGGATCTCCTGCGCGAGCGACGCCTCGAGTTCATCGGGCGCAGGGTCGTTCAACATCCCTGCCCGCGCGGCCATGCCTTGTCCGAAAGGGACGTTGCCGGGGACTTGGTTCGCGGGGATCCCGAGCGCTTTGTATCCCGCCGCCGTGAGCATCGCGCACACGCTCGTGCCGCCGCCGTTGCCGCCTTGGCGGAAGCGCTCCGCGGCCTGGAGCTGCACGAGCGCGTTGGTCAGATTGAGGCCGCGCAGGAAGTTTCGCCCGGGATCGGCCCCGTTGAACCGGAAGAACAGATTCGCGGTGTGGTCGCGCCCGTGCCCTTTGAGGATGTTCGCCTGGAGGCCGTCCAGGGCGCTCCGGACAACGGGGTTGATGGCGTGATCGTGCCAGCGCAAGGGCTGGGCAAGGTTGAGCAAAGGGAGCGGCATACGAGGAAAAGGTGGGGTGAGAGCCGATGGATATGGCTTGATCAGGCAGCTTTGAGCGCCGGCTGCTGCTCGAGTTGTGCCAGCGCACGGCGGTACGCCGTTTCCCAGACCGGGAGCGGATAGATGGCGAGGAAGCGGTCGAGGCCTTCCTGGATTGAGCGACGGGACTCGGGATAGCGGGTGACGGTCTCCTGGATGAGATGCCTCACCAGCTCGGTGTGCTTGGGGTCTTCGGTCGAGTGGAACTCGACGAACTCCAGCGCCCCGGCGGGAAAGCCGCGTTGCAACAGCACGGCCTTCACGCGCTCGGAGACGATGGGCGTGAGCCCCTCGAACGGATACAGCGCCCCGAGATAGGCGAACGGCTCGCGCTGCCCCGCGATCATCCGCCAGAGCGACGCGACCGCATAAGCGGCCGGGCTCGTGCGGTGCTCGTTCCGCGCGTAGGCCTCGTCGCCGCCGAGCGCCACGTAGTCGCGGAGCGCCATCTCGCCGTGGTCGAACTCCTCGGCCTGATGGCGGAGCATCGCTTTGACCATGCGGACAGGCATCGAGCGGGGCATCTGCGCGATCGCGGTGATCGCCCCCTCGATGGCGTGGGGCTGGTAGGAGAAGATCTCCAGATAGACCTCCTTCATCATCTCGCGGAGCAGCCGCGGATCGGTGGTGGGCGAGGTGATGGCGCGCCAGAATCCGGTCTGCTCGATCTCGGCCAACAGGCTGGCGATACGGGCGTCGAGCCAAGCGATCAGGTCCTCGCCTTGGAGGCGGGACGGCATGGCGTGGGGGTCTTCAGCGTGTGAGGATGCAGGGTTCATGTTTGTCTTGTTGGGACTGGTCCAGGGGGAGTGGTGACGGACGAAATGGATTCAGGCGGCCAGTCGTTCCGGGACGGCCGGCAAGGGCACGGCCTTCCAGGTGCGGCTGCGGACGAGCGGCGAGCCGACGCTCTGGAGATGCGCGAGGTCGTCCGCATCGAGCCGTAGCGGCAGCACGCGGCCGTACTCCGGGTGCTCGACGTGATGCCAATACCGGCGGTAGCCGAGACGGGTGAAGAACTCCTCGAGGTGCGGGTTGCAGTCGATGAAGTCGTGGCGGATGCCGTGGTCGCGTCCCAGGTCGTAGAGCGCCATCGCCAGCCGCACCGCGAGCGTGCCGGAACGCAGCGCGGGCACGATCATCAGCTTGGTGGTGAGCGCGACATCCCGAGGGAACGTCGCGCCGACCGAATCCATCCCGAAGAGCCAGGTGTAGTACCCGAAATCCGTGTCGCGCCCGAAATTGGACCGGAGCGTGCCGACGACCTCGCCATCCACCTCGGCGAGGAACAGATGCCCCGTCAGGTCGAAGGGCTCCTCGACCGTGCGGCGCTTGGGGTCGGCATATTTCTGCATGCGCCCCATCTCCTCCACGTAGATGCGGTAGCGGAACCGGAAGATGCGTTCGCGGTCCTCGGGAGTGGTGGCCAGGCGGATGGTGGGAGGCATAGGTCGATCGGTCAGCGTTCGCCTGCGTTCTTCGCGTGGTTCATCCTCCTGGGCGGGCAGGAGCGGGCTCCAAGAGGGAGGTCATGGCCCGCGGGATGGATGCCACCGGCGCGGCCGTGACATCCGTCACCATCGGCCGAGCAGGAGGAGCACGGCGGGATGGCGCGATGGATGGCTTCCTGCGGACCGGGTCCGTCAGCGAAGATCGCGGGGGCTGCGCTCATGCCCCACCAAAACCGCCTACCCACGACCGATCTTTCAAAAATCTTCCGGGCACAGCAGAAATTTTCGCGGCGCCGGAGTGTGGGTTCGATTTCCCAGCGCCCAAGGTGCGACGGCGCGACCGTTTCCAACCGGCCCGGCGATGTGTTGGCCGGGATGCAGGGAATCGCACCCGGACCGTCGAAGGCATCCGCTCACGAAGTCGTGCTACTCCCGGCCGATCGGGGATCGACGTCACGGGTTTGTGCCAGGAAGCGTCCTCCACCGCTCGACCGGCTTTTTTTTCCTGTAAGATCCGGGCGGCCTGCGCTGTTTTGTAGGGCATGGGAAGCAGCCTTGCAGAGCCGCCGACGGACACGCGCAGCACCTTGGCGACGCGCAGCAGCCTCATCCGCGACGTCTCCAATCCAGCGTTGGGCACGCGCTGGGAGGAGTTCGACCAGACCTATCGCGGGATCGTGCTGGGCATGGCGCGCAAGGCCGGCCTCAGCCATCACGACGCAGAGGACGTGACGCAGGACGTCTTCGCCAGCCTCACCCGCACGCTCTGCGGCTTCGAGCTGCGGGACCGTCGCGGATCCTTCCGCCGATATCTTTTCCAGCTCGTGCGCTGGCGGGTGGCATCGAAGTTCGACCAGCTGAAGCGCAAAGGTGACGAGACGCTCGTCTCTTTGGACGACGAGGACGCCGGCGACCGGATGGACCGCTTGGCCGCCCGCGCCGCCGCGCCGGCCACCGAAGAATCGGATTTCCGCGAAGCCGTCCTCGCCGCGATGCGCGCCTTGGCGAAGGATCTGCGCCCGCGCGATGTGCAGTTGCTGGAGCTCTACTACTGCCAAGAATGGCCCGCGGAACGCATCGCCACCGCGCTGAAGATGCGCCCGACCGCCGTGTACCTCGTCGCGCACCGCCACAAGTTCCGCCTGTGCCGCGAGATCCTCCGACGGTTGTGAACGGGTCCGGCTCCGATTGGGAAGGCAGGAAGAAGGGAACGGTCGGCAAGTCATCACGGGAGGCGCCTCCTGTGGCCGCTGCGGTTCTCTGCGCCAAAGCTGAACTCGAAGTCTCGACGAAGGACTTTGCGTCCGCCGGTCCATGGACCGGCGGAGCGATCAGATTCGGCTGTCAGTCGTTGCGCAGGTTTTCAACCTGCTGTTTCGCCGAGTTGAACCCGGCATGGCGTGAGGAGAGACCTCTGTACCTGGACACGGGTGGCCCGCATCGGATTGGAAAGTCTGCCCTCCCGGGGAAGAGCGACCCTGGGGCGGCAGCCTTGTCCCCTGCTTTGCATCGCCCCTTCCGCTTGGCCCCGACGGCGTAGGCGTGCTTGAGTCCCCGGCGTGCGGCCCGCCCTGACGCTCGACTTGCCCGGATTGACGCTCCTGCGTCCCGTCGGCAGCGGATCATTCGGCGAGGTCTGGTTGGCGCGGACGGTCACCGGACAATTCCGAGCGGTCAAGATCGTGTGGCTGCGCCGCCCCGGCGAGACCGAGTCCGACGCGCGTCTCGAAGAGTTAGGCGACCAGGTCCTCCGCGGGGTGCAAGAATATCTCCGCCGCGTCTCTCCGGGCAGTTCCGCCGGGGTGGCCGTTCTCCATGTGGACCGCGATCCGGCCGGCCGGTTCTTCTACTATGTGATGGAGCTGGCCGACGATGTCGCGACCGGCCGCGACATCGACCCGGAACGCTATGAACCGCTCACCTTGGGCGAACTTCGACGCCGTTCGCCCGGGCAAAAGGTCGGTGCCGCCGAGGTGGTGCGGCTCGGGGTGAAGATCGCCGAAGGCCTGGCGACATTGCATAGCGCTGGTCTGGTCCACCGTGACCTGAAGCCCAGCAACATCGTCTTCATCGCCGGAGAACCCCGCTTGGCGGACATCGACCTGGTGCGTCCCAGCGAGGCTTCGCTGAGCCTGGGCGGCGTGCCCGGGTACGCACCGCCGGAAGGTCCCGGCCGGCCGACGGGCGATGTCTTCAGCCTGGCGCGCACGTTGTACGTCACCGTCACCGGGCAACCCGCCGGCGATTTCCCGCGGCTGCCGAAGGATTGGGACCGCTGGCCCGACGCCGATGCGCTGCGCCGGCTCAACAACGTGCTCCTGCGCGCGTGCGACAGCGACCCGAAGAAGCGACATCCGGACGGCGCGGCCTTGCGCGACGAACTCGCCTTGGTCGCCGCCGGAGAGGATCTCGAAGGACGCCGCCGCCTCAAGCGCATCGCGCGCGGAGCGATGGTCGTCGCCGTGGTAGCGGTGCCGTTGGCTTTGGTGGCTGCGGGTGTCGCGTGGCGCCTGCAGGTGGCGCAAAAAAGGACGGAAGCCGCGCTCTACCATTCCGACCTGGCCCAAGCAGCGAGCAACCTCGAGCGCCTCAACTTGGGCAACGCCCGGCGCGCGCTGGCGAGCGCCAAGGCATCGCCCCACCTCGGGATCGAATGCGAGCTCCTCGGGCGCCAGGCCGAAGGCGACACCTGTGTCCAGCTCCAGCCGCTCGGCGCGAACGTGGACCAATTGGTGTTCAGCGCCGACGGCCGACGGCTCGCGGTGTCCACCACGGATTACCAGGCGCACGTCTTCGCGCTGCCCGGAGGGGACCTGGTGGCCACGGTGACCAACATCGTGCGCTTGGCCGGTTTTTTGGAGCCCGGGCACGCACTCGTCGGCATGTCCGGCGGCAAACACGATGCTCTGACGAACCGCATGCTGCGGGTCTGGGAGATGCCTTCGGGCCGGTTGCTTCCGTCCGCGGTGCCGGGGAAATGGGTCGCCGCGGTCGTCCAATCCGATGGCCGGACCGTCGCCGCGATCCCGCGTTCCCAGCTCGACCAGATCGTCCGCTGGCGTCCATCGGATAGCGCCGCCACCGGGACCCGCTCGTGGATCCAGGACCTGCGGACCGGAGACGACCCGTATCCGGTGGCCGTCATCGCCGCCTCGGGGGACCGGTTGTTCTATCGGCAGAACACAGGCATCAGCGACACCTATATCACACAGCTGTACCTAGCGGACCTGGGCCGCGGCACGGTGGAGCCGATAGAACGGGGGCAGAGGGACATCAAAGCCATCGCCCTCTCCGCGGATGGTAGCCGGATCGCTTATGCCGACCCGAGCACCGGCGAAGTGGTCTCCGGTCCCGTGGGGAGGGGTCTCCGTGGTTCGGCCACGAACCTGATGCAAGGGATGAGCGCCCTCGCGTTCACGGCGGACGGCAGCCGGTTGGCCAGCGGCGGAAGCGAGCTGCTCGTGCGCGTCCATGACGGCGGGACGTTGGCGGTCCGGCAGGTGTTGGCAGGGCATCCGGCCTCCATCGCCGCGTTGGCGTGGAGCCCGGACGGAACCCGGCTCGCCTCCGGGGACCGCGAAGGGCATGTGCGCGTCTGGGAACCCGCCGTCATGGAAGCACCGGAACGACGCGGCGTCTGGCCGGGCTTCAAGAAGGGCGTCGGTGAGGTACATCTGGTCACCGACCCGGAGGAAACCTTGGTGGCGGCGACGGCGAGCACCAATTCGATCGTCCTCCTCGATGCCAAGACGATGCGAAAGGTCCGGGAACTGGAAGGGATCACCATCCCGCTCCGCTTCGTCGAGGGCACCGCCCAGCTCTGGGCGCTCGCGCCGGGCGGCCGGTTGGTCCTCGCCAGCACGGACGGTCGCGGACGCCTCTGGCAGACCAACGCGTTCGACACCGCCGTGGACACGGCTTTCGGCCAAGCCTCGCCGGACGGCCGCCGGCTGGTGCTCTACTCGGGCCAGAGGATAGGCCTATGGGCCACGGACGGGCCGGTGGCACGCCGGATACCCGTCGCCACCGGACACGCCGACGGGATCGTCGACCTGGCCATCAGCTCCGATTCCCGGCGCGCCATCACGGTCGCGCGGGATGATCCGCCGCTTCTTCTGGACCTCGTGACCGGCGTCGCGACGCCGGTCACGGGGCTGCCCGACGACGATGAGTTCTACTCCGCCTGTTTCATCCCGGGCTCGACCTGGTGCGTGCTCGGGACCCAGACCGGCCGGCTCGTCCGTGTGGACACCGCGCATCCCGGACGCCATGAGGTCCTGAACAGCGACCTCGTCACCAACTACCAGCTCATCGCATCGCCCGATGGCCGTCGGCTTTTCGCCACCGGTTCGGGCGGCCGATTGGGCGTCGTCCGCGCTTCGGACGGGGAACCGCTGGTCTGGTTCACCCACCGTGGCTTGTCCTCCGAACCAGGAGAGCACACCCTCAAACGTCTGCTCTATCTGTCGCGCCAAGACCGCCTGCTCAGCTTGACCGAAGACGGTTTCTTGGTGCGGTGGTGAGGCCTTGCCCGGATCCATCAACCGCAGCCAAAGCCTCAGTCGCGCCCGATGTGATCGGGAGCGACGCGAACAGAGCGCGGACGGTCACGTCCGCGTGTGCTGCCCGTGGGCAGATCTTTGACGTTTCCAGCATCCGCTCCCCGTCCCCGGTCGATGCTGCGTTGGCCGCATCGACCCGGTCTGGCCTCGCGGCATGGAGACCTCGAGGAATGCTGCCGGACCTCCATCGTCGCGCCGGCTACTCTTTCTCTCGCGGGTTGACCCCGGTGCCGGGCCCCTTCGAGCCGCCGTCGGAGAACTTCGCCTTGCTCCCGAAGACATCGGACTCCTCGCCGTTGTGGTATACTTTCACAGTGAACAAGCCGCCTGGGAGGCTGACCACAGATCCGATCACGTCCAAAGGCGCTTTCGAAAGGGTGAAGATTTCGCTCGGCCGGGCTACGGAGACTTCTTGGATGGTCCCACCACCGAAGACCACATCGTACGATTGGGGCGCCACCCAAGGTTTCGGGAAACGCAACTGGTCCACACGGCGAGGGTCAGGGCAATAGATAATAACCGATTGTATATTTGTTATATATTGTATATCTTTTTTAATGCCGGTGACATAACAACCATCCTTCGTTTTCTTCGGCACACTTTCCGTCAAAGTGACACGCACGGGTACGAGCGGCCGATAGTAGATTCCTTCGAGAGGGAGATCGCTCGTCGGGTAACTAGGCTTCTTCGCACTCTTCTTCAGTTCCCCCTTTGGGTAATTAAAGAGGGCTTCAGCTTGGATGTTCAGCTGGTGATCTCCCACCAATGTATGCTCATGCTTGTCGCGCTCGGCGAGTTGTTTCTTTCCCATGATATCTCCGAGAGCGACGTTCTGTTCGAAGACCAGTTTCGAGAACTCGCTGAAGCCGTCGTCGCCTTTGACAGGCAACGGCACAGGCCCCGCCACCGACAAGACCGCCTTCGCGATGGCGACGGCAGAGTCGACGTACTTTGGTTCGCGCCGGTAAGATACCCTTGCGAGCAATCCTTCCGAGGTCTTGGTCACACGTAAACGGTCATCATGGAACATCCCGTAGTCATGTTGCAGCGCGATCGGGTGCTCGGTGTCCGGGACAATCACTGAACGAATCGTTTAGTGGATGTTGGAGACGCCGCCGATACGAGTCTGGTAAGCGTACACTTGGACGAATGGGGCAGGGAGGAAGTAGTGCCCGAGGCCGGCCTCCCCGCTCCCTTTGGGCGGGGACTCTTTCCAACCAACACCTTCATATCGCGACTGTATCACCCCGGAACAGGAGACGCACAGCAAAGCCAACAAGGACAGTCCGGCATGTCTGCGGAATAATAAATATATTAATTGAATGTTCATGGAGTGGAGGCTTCGATTTGGAGAATATTTTTTTTGAAGATGAAATGATTTGCTGGCGGCTTTGAGTCCGTTCCTCTTGGCAGGAATTCCATCACAGGAGTGTGCTGCGCCGGGACCAACTCGCTGAGAGCCTGAAAAAAAGAGTCATACCGCATGGTGTCGCCACCGTTCTGGAAAAGCTGCCGGAACCTGCGGGTGAACATGCTGCCGCGTCCGCTGTCTCCTCCCAATGCCGTGAGTTCATCTCGGGCAGCCCCGAAGTGGACCAAACTCAAACTTTCGGCGAGTCGTGGGAGCAGTACCAAAATCTTCTTGGTCGATTCTATCTGCGACGTAAAATCAGAAGAACCGAGCTGCGCCGCCAATGCAGTCAACTGCAGCACTTCAGGTGTATTCGCCTTCTGGATCTTACTTGGCAGCCGGCTGATCACCGCAGTGATTATCTCCACCAAGAATTGACCGAAGCTGCCTACCAGGCCGGTCCCCAATCCTGCATGGCAGCTATCGATGACGGTAAAGACACGCGGCGGCGCTTCGCTTTTCGCCCATCGGATCAACGGAACCCAAAGCTCGAAGTTGAACAGGGGGCGGTCGTGCAACAGGAACATGTTGATCGCGGTGCCCGTGCTGTCCCCAAAGAGGCTGGCAGAGGTGGGGCCTCCGGCGTCGCCGAGGCTCCGGCCATGGCAACTGATGTAGAGGAAGAAGATGTCGTCCTTGGTGATCCCGAACGCCGGGTCTGCTATCGCTTCGAGCATCGCCAGCACCCTGGCCCGTGTGGCCCGCTCGTTGAGCAACGGTTCCAAAGTCACCGGCTCGTAGCCGAGGTAGTGCGTCAGCTCGCGCATCTTCTTCACGTCCGTGGCGCAGCCTTCGCAGCCGCGACGGCCGTCGAAGCCCGGGAAATGATGCCGGTAGAACGGGCTGTCCGGATCGACTTCGGTCAGACCGATCAGGAGTTCATAAGCGCGGGCCATCTGTGGGAAATCCGTTGGTGTTTGGGTCGAGCGCGCATCAATTACTTGATCCGACGGGCGAGGAGCAAGCCGAATCCTGCTTCTGCTTCAATGGATCGCTCATCTCGTATTCCATCACGACATCGCCCGGCACATCCGTGGAAACGAACCGGACGCGGGTTTCTTTACAAATTTCTTCGCGGGATCCTACGACGGCGGAGACCAGATCATCTCCGCAGGTCGAACAACCTCAATCGGCCCTCGGACGTGAGGACGCCCAGATGTCCGTCGTCGGGCGCGAATCGGAGCTGGCTGGGCATCAGGTCGTGGGCCCCGCTCGGCGCACGGAGGGACAACACAAGGAGGCGAGCGGGTTCCGGCTCCACCGTCCAGATGATCATCCGCGCGTCCCCGCCGACCGACAGGAGACGACGTCCGTCCGGCGAGAACGCCACGGCGTCGACCGGTCGGCTATGGCCGGACAAGACGATAGGTTCCGCTGCGACGGCATCCGGAGCGGTCAGTCGGCGCAACTCGACGTCGCCCGAGACGGTGCCCACCGCCAGCCATCGCCCATCCGGTGCGAGATCGATCGAGATGGCTTGTCGCAAGGGGAGCAGCTTGGCCGGGAGTTTGTCTCCGGTCGGGTCTCCGACTTCGATCGGGCCGTCCGCCGTGAGCCCTGCGCACAGGTGTCCGTCATCGCTGATCGCCACGGCTTGGAGATCCGGGGCAAACAGGCCGAACTCGACCTCAGGGGCCCTGCCCTCACGGTCGAGAAGCCGAGGTCTTTGCCCCCGCCCTGCCGACACGATCCAACGTCCGTTCCGCGAAATCCCCGTCACCGGCACGGCTTTCAGCTGCCCTACCGCTGCGATGCTTGGAAGCGGACGAGTGCCATCGGCCTGTAGCTCGTGGCTCTCCGCTTCTATCGCTTGGCGGCGCACGGATCCATCGGCGGCCAGCCCGATCACCGTCCCATCATCCGAGAATCCGATCGGCGTGGAGATCGTCGGACAACGGCCGAGCCGGGTCCGTGACGCGGTGTCGTAAACGGTCGTCGATCCGTCTGCTGCCGAAGCCGCGACCTGTCGGCCATCCGATGAGAAGACGAAGTCACCGGACCGACGGACGGAGATGGTCATCTCGTGACGAGTCCGGCGCGGAGGAGTGTCAACGTCGAAGGCCCGGACGGTCCCATCTTCTCCGCCCGTGTAGAGGTGGCGGGCATCGGAATCCCAGACGATCGCTGTCACGGGCCCCTCATGTCCGAGGAATCTTGCACGTTCTTCACCGGTGCCAGCATCCGAGATCCGGAGGGTCTGGTCATCGGCAGCGGTCGCCACGAAGCGGCCATCCGGAGAGAACTGGGCGTCGTTGATGCGCAAGCGATGCCCGGTGACGCGGCCCGTGAGCCGCTGGTCGGCGGCGGAATGGAGCTCCAGCACCGCTTCACCGCTTCGTATCGCGAACCGGCCTCCATCCGGTGAGAACCGGGGGATCCCCGACTCATCGGTGGAAGTCCGGAGGAGTGGACCGGTAGGGTTGCCGCCGACCCACCAATAGACCCGAGAAGTGCGGTCGGGCGCGTCATCCCGCGAGAACACGGCAAGGTGCGGACCCTCCGGCGCCGATGATGCGGCAGCGACGAGGGACTCGCGACCGGCGAGGACGGGTGTGGCGAATCCGCCTTCCACCGTCCCGGTCGCGCTGTCGACCACTTGGAACTGCCAATCCCCGCCGGGCATCCGTTCGTGGGTGATGAAGCTCCCGGACCGTCCACCGTTGCCGGCCATCTGGGAGGCAGACCTGAAACGCATCGCTTCTCGCCGAGGGTCGGCCGGAAAACGGACCCATCCGATGCCTCCGGTATCGAGCCGTCGGCCGGTGACGACATCTTTGCCGCTATCGGTGACCGGACCCAACGAATCCACGTTGGTGACGATGGTGAGCCGCTCACCGGTCTCCACCCGGCGGAGTTCCACGCGGTTGTCGGCGTCGAAGACCGCGAGCGTGCCGCCATTGAACCTCAGTCCGCCCGGTCTTACCCCGGCGCCCTTCTGGCGGAGCACCATGACCTCGTCGCCCTTGGCTTCGTTCCGGAGCAGATGGTACTCGATCCCGACCGATCCGTCGCTCCGGCTTCCGGTCTCCAGGCGCCGGAGTGCCGGACCGGCTATGGCCAGATCGGCGTCGGCGAGGGCCTGGGCGGTGAGGGCCAAGTCACCGACATAGATGGACGTCCGCCGGGCAGTCGCGGTCTTTTCCCGCTCGGTCCGCATCAAGAAGCGATCGCGTGCGGCGTGCATCACGGCCGCGAAGGCGACCGCCACGACGACAGCGGATGCCGTCCATGCCGACCAGACGATGTATCTGCGGAGTGCGGAGACGGCCTTGATCGACCCACCGGTTTCGATGAACCGGAGATCGGCCAACATGGTGTCGGCTGACGGATATCGGTCCTCAGGATCCGGAGCACCTGCCTTGAGCAACACCTCGTTGAGTTCGAGGAACCGGTCATCGGCCGTCTCATCGAGAAGGGATTCCGGGATGCGCGGGAACGCTGCCGATGGCAATCCGGTGACCAGCTCATATAAGACGCGGCCCAGGCTATAGAGGTCGGCACGGATGCTGCCCGGTCCCTCCGGAGGCGCATAGTCCGGGGTGCCCACCGAGGTGAGCGTCCGGTCTGACGAAGAGACCAGCCCCAGGTCCGCCAGCTTCGGCATGCCGTGGATCAGGATGATGTTGGACGGCTTGATGTCCCGGTGAAGCAGCCCGAGGTCGTGCAACACACCCACCCCTTGTGCCAGACCGAGCGCAAGGCGAAGGCATTCGGATGCCGCATGGGTGTCCATCCAAGGGAACTAAAGGGAGGCATAGAGCTGGGCGAGGCGAGGCAGGGCGATGGTTTCCGCGAGTTGTTCTCTGAGGGCGAGGCGTAGCCAGCGGAGGAATTTGACGGAGCGCTGGGTGGCCCTCCT
>JBBRQL010000072.1:0-17319 GCA_038226425.1 Verrucomicrobiota bacterium | reverse complement strand
CGGGCCACGCCCTCGCGGGTGTCGTCACCACCATCGTAGGCCGCAAGGATCCGTTCCCTCAGGTCCAACGAAATGGTCTTCATCCACCCACCCTGCCACTGCACACATATTCCGGCTACACTTTAGTTTAAAATGCTATAACTTTTCGCTGCTCCACTTTGCAATGCAAAGTAAAGCAAGCCCCAAAGGCACAACAATACCGCGGAGACGAAGCCCATGGCGCAAAATGCTCGTCTCTGCTCCCGCGTGCTTGTCTGCCGCTCCGTGCTCTGCAGTTCCCTCAACTGGGACGGCGCCGATCCCGGCGATGACGACCTTACCAAGGAGTGCCCGGTCACTGGTGCCCGCCGCGGTACTTCAACTCGCCGGCTTCGACCGGGAACGGCAACCAGTTCTGCTTCGGCGGGGCCGGGCAGGTCGCGAAACCGGTGAAGGCGCAGGGCGGATTGTAGGCGTAGTTGAAATCGATGACCACGCGGCCGTCCGCGCCGGGCAAGGCGACGTGCAGGAAGCGGCCGGCGCCGTAGGTCGTCTCGCCCGCGGTCGCGTCGCGGAAGAGGATGAACAGATCGTGCGTCTCCTCGTCGGAGAGCGCTTCGAGGCGATGTTCCTGGCCGGCGAACGTGAACGCGACCGAGCCAGGCGAAGGCTCTTGGCTCATCGCGCCGGTGACGTCGTCGATGGCGATGGTGCGCCCTTGGGCCGAGGCCTCGAAGCGGCCTTCGATGCGCCAACGCGGGTCGTGGTCATAGTAGTCCAGGCCGCGGAAGTTCAGCCGCGTCGGCGCCTTGGGGTCGCGCACGCGGAGCCCGAGTCGGTCTCCGCGCTGGATCACGGTGATGCTCAGGTCGTCGATGCGGAGGACCGAGGGCTTCGCGTTGCCGGCATCGGACCGGAGCGCGGCTTCCGTGACGGCCACGCCGTCGACGGTGGCGACGACATCCTTTGCCGCCTTGAAGCGGGCGAGCATGCCAGTCCGTGTCACGACGCCGGCGACCGGCGGAGCGCTGCCTGGCGGGAGCGCTATCGGGCTGGCGTCGGCGGTGCCGATGGTGTTCGGGCCTTCGCGCAGCCAGTGCAGGCCGGCGAGCGTGGTCCAACCGTTCGTGCCGGCGACGGAGACGAGCCGGTTGCTCCGCCAAGCAATCCAAGGCGCCGGACCGACAGGAGCAGGATCCGGCTTGTGCGCGCAGCCGACGACGGCAGCGAGCACGGCCAGGATCAACGGGAGGGCGGGAGCGGTTTGCATCGGGGTCTAGGATTCTGGCCGGACGACGGAGACGAGGCCTGGTCCTGCCGCCGAAAGAAAGCCGGCGGGAGGCGGAGGAGCAAGCGATCGGTCGGTGCACGGTGCGATTGGAAGTCGAGGATGCGCGTGGCGCAGAGTTGGCCTTGGTAGGGCACGGGGTGAGTGTCTGTCTGGGAAAGTGTCTGCCTGAGCAACCCGGAGGGTTGCCAGCGATTAGCCGGGGGTCGAGGAGCGCGGAGCGCGACGACACCCCCGGTCATCGGTCCCATTCCGAAGCATCCCGGAGGGATGCCAGCCTCATCTTCATGCCAAGGGGCGGGCCCTGGCACCCCTCCGGGGTGCCATTCCTCGGGGCGTTTCCGGGGGTGTCGCTGCGCTCACCCCCGGCTAATGGCTGTCAACCCTCCGGGTTGGGATCTGCGCCGGCCGCAACTCCCTCTTCCTCGCCCTTGGAAAACCATCGGCTTCCTCAGCAACCATGTCTTTTCAGCCAAGCTCTGAGCCAGAACCATGCGATCAAAGGCTGGGGGGAACGGGCCACCGGCCCGTTTGGGCGGGCTACCAGCCCGCCGCGTTGGGGGCGCCGGGTACGCACCTTACGGTGGGTGCGTCCTCGTGCCGAAGCTCGGCGGCAAGTCGCCGCCGAGAACGGCCAAGTTGGCCGTTCCATCCGGATTCATCTGCATAGTTCCGGCTGAGGTCAACGCGCTCGGACTTGGGTGGCGCGGGGTGTACCGGAAAGTCCACCCACCAAGGAGCGTGTCTCGGCGAAGGATCCGCGTTCACGTCGCGGCTTCGGTTCGCTTCTGTCGGTGGCCGGAGGTTCACAGCCGGCCCGCGCCCCGCGCACCGGTCGGCTGGGTGCCGGTGAGCGAATCGCCGAGGTCGGCGCGCATCGATTCGGCGAACTTCATCAAGCGGGCGACGATGTCCGGATGCGCGGCCGCCACGTCGGTCTGTTCGCCGATGTCCGAGGCGAGGTCGAAGAGCTGCGGGCGCTCCAGCTTCACTTGGCGATACCGGGTCGGGATGCCGCCCGTGGCCTTCGGCTGGTCGCCGAGCGTGCGGTAACCGTGCGAGAGCATCAGTTTCCATCGGCCGTCGGTCACGCCCTGGAGTTCGTTGTTAGCGTAGTACCAGGCGTAGTTCCGCGGAGCGGTGCGGGCCTTGGGCGGCTTGCCGGAGATGTCGCGCCAGACATCGGTGCCGTCGATCTTGACGGCGGGCAGCTTCGCGCCGATGCGTGCGGCGATGGTGGGGAAGAGATCGGTCGTCATCAGCATCGACGCGCAATCCGAGCCGGCGGGGATCTTGCCGGGCCAGCGCATGAGGCAGGGAACGCGCGTGCCGCCTTCCCAGCTGGTGCCTTTGCCTTCGCGCAGCGGACCCGCGCTGCCGGCATGGTCGCCGTAGCTGAGCCAAGGGCCGTTGTCGCTGGTGAAGACGACCCAGGTGTCCTTGTCGATGCCCGTGCGACAGAGCACGTCGAGCACCTGGCCGACCGACCAATCGATCTCCTGCACGACGTCGCCGTAGAGGCCGGCGCCGGACCGGCCGGCGAACTTGGAGCTCACGTGCAGCGGGACGTGCGGCATGTTGTGCGCGAGGTAGAAGAAGAACGGGCGGTCCTTGTTCCGCTCGATGAAGGACACGGCGCGCTCGGTGTAGCGGGTGGTCAGCTGCTCCTGGTCCGCGTGCGTCGTCGCCGGTCCGACGATGCGGTCGCCGTCGAACATCGGCAGGTCGGGATATCCTTTCGGCGATTCCGGATGGAGCGGCCACATGTCGTTGGAGTAGGGCAGGCCGAGCCATTCGTCGAAGCCCTGGGCGGTGGGCAACCAGCGCTTGGCGTCGCCGAGATGCCATTTGCCGGCCATGCCGGTGGCGTAGCCCTTCTGCTTCACCAGCTCCGCGAGCGTGGTCTCCGAGGGGTCGAGACCGGTCTTGGATCCAGGACCGAGCGCGCCGTGGATGCCGACGCGGCTGTGGTAGCAGCCGGTGAGCAACGCCGCGCGCGAGGCGGAGCAGACGGCGGAGGAGACGTGGAAGTTGGTGAAGCGCCGGCCTTCGCGGGCCATGCGGTCGAGGTTCGGTGTCGCGACCTTCGCGCCGAAGGGGCCGATGTCCGCGTAGCCCATGTCGTCGACGAAGATGATGACGACGTTCGGCGGTCGCGCCGCGGCGCGCGAGGGAGCCAAGAGCGCGACGACGAGCAGCGACAAGGCGAGAAGCAGGTTCTTCATCGGAAGGGAATGGTCAGCGGGCCGGGCTCTGGCGGAAGGCGGTGAGATGGGCAGCGGTGCGGACCAGCAAGGTATCCCCGAGCGGCGCGGGGCTTGCCTGCGCGACCTCGCCGAGATCATTCCGCGCGAGCACCTCGAAGGTGTCGCCGGCCTTGACCACGCTCAACACGCCGCGTTGCGAGGTGACGTAGATGCGTCCGTCGGCTGCGACGAGGCTCGCGTAGTAATCGCCCACGGCGCCGAGGCGTTCTTCTTGGTAGAGGGCCTTGCCGGTCAGCGGATCGAGGCAGGTCAGCATCCCGCCGTTCTTCACCATGTAGAAACGGCCGCGATAGTAGAGCGGCGAGCCGACGTACGGCAGGCCCTTCTTGGAGCGCCAGAGCACGCCGGCGTCGGACAGCAGGCCCTTGGCGTCCGGTTTGACCGCGAAGGCCTGGTTCTCCACGCGGGCGAAGATGTCGGCCATCGATTCCCATTCGGACCGTTCGATGAAGCCGCTGCGGTTGCCGTCCATGTGCTTGAAGCGTTGCTTCATCGGACCGGGCGGAAGCTCGTCGTAGCTGAACTTGCCGTCCTTGTCCGTGTCGTGCTCGGCAAGGAAGTCGTCGAAGCGCGGCATCGTGATGTGCTCGCCGTTGTGGTCGCCGCCGGTCGTCCAGCTCGCGGTGAAGAGCACGCCGTCGCCGACGACGGGCGAGGTGCAGGTGATGCGGGCCAGCCCGCTCACGCGCCAACGTTCGTCCCCGGTGCGCGGATCGAGCCCCTTGAGCCAGACCGTGCCGGGCACCACGAGATCCGATGCGCCGTCGTGGTCCCAGACGATGGGCGTGCCGAAGCCGCGGCGCATCTCCGGTCGTTCGACGCGCCAGGCGACCGCGCCGGTGCGGCGGTCCAACGCGACCAGGTGCGACCCGCCGTCCTGGTCGAGCAACTGGACGACGTTGCCGCCAGCCAGCACGGGCGAGGAGCTCGCACCGTACTCGGTCTGCGTGAGCGCCATCGGCCGGCGCCAGAGCTCCTTGCCGTCGAGGTCGTAGGCCAGCGCGCCGAACGAACCGAAATGGACGTACACGCGTTCGCCGTCGGTGACGGGCGTGGCAGAGGCGGGATTGCCGAGCGATTGGTGGACCTCCTCGACCTTCTGCGGCACGACCTCGCGCCGCCAGAGCTCGCGGCCGGAATCGCGGTCGAACGCGAGCGTGAGCAGCTTCCCGTCGGCGAAGGCGGTGAGGAAGATGCGTTTCCCCCGGACGATCGGAGAGGAGTTGCCGGCGGGGACTTCGACGCGCCACGCGACGTTCGTCGTCGGGCTGAACACGACCGGCGGCCGGGCCTCGGGAGCGCCGAGGCCGAGACCGCCGGGGCCGCGGAACTGCGGCCAATCGCCGTCACTGTCGCCGGCCACCGCGAGCGGTAGCGAGAAGAGCGCAAAGCCGGCGAGGATGGCCGCGGCGGCGCGGAGAGGACGGGGTTTCACCGCGTGATGAAGGCACCGGCCGCGGCCCGCGGCAAGCGGGCAGAGCCGGCCGGGCGCGACCGGAAGTGGCGGTCAGTCTTGGAGAGAAAGTGCGTGCGGGAACCGGGGGGATGCAGCGGTGAAGCCAGTCGCGGACCTTCTTTGTATCGCGTGGTAGGGCAAAGCTCCTGCTGAGCCCCTGCGAGTTGACGGGCCGCCCTTTGCTCAGCGGCTCGGCAGGAGCCTCGCCCCACCGCCACGCTTCTCCATCCCTGCTTCCGGTCCGCCACTTCTAATTGCACCCGAGCCGGCCTGGCGTGATCGGAAGTGCCGTTCAGGCAAACGCAGGTTTTCAACCTTGTTGTTCCGCCGAGTTCGACTCAGTCGGGCGTGAGGAGGGATCTACGCGTCGGACGGACGCCCAGGATCTGGTCGCCGTACCCGATCGAGGCTTCCCGTCCGCGGCCTCCGTCGACATCCTCCCCGGATGAACCTCCCGAGCCTCGCCCGGTTGTCCGCTTTGCTGTGCTTATCGATCGCGTCCGTCGCGGGGCCGGCAGCCTTCGCGGAAGGCACCATCCGACCGTCCTCCGAAGGGCGCATCGGTTTCATCGCCGGGTCCGCGACCCACGCGGAGACGTGGGATTTCAAGCCGTCGCGCTGGGGCCGGTACGACATCGAGGCGGCGGTCTCAGGCGCGGAGAAAGGCGCGGAGCTCGTCATCGAGATCGCGGGGCAGACCTTCGGCGTGGTGTTGCCGGAAGGCGCGGACAAGCGCCGCACGACCGTGGTGCCGGTCTCCCGGTTCTACCTGCCGAAGTCCGACCCGTGCAAAGTGAAGGCAGGACCGAAGCCCGGGGCCGCGGGCGGGTTCACGTTGCACGGCATCAGCCTCGTGCCCGCGCCCGAAGGCGACCCCGTCGTGCAGCAGGCGTCGGGCGAGATCGTGCTGCGGTCGAGCGAGGCGACGACCCATAGCGTGATGATGCGCTACGAGCCGGCGACGAACAAAAACTGCCTCGGCTACTGGGTGACGCCGTCCGATTGGGCGCACTGGGATTTCACGGTCACGGCGCCGGGCACCTTCGACGTCGAGGTCTGGCAGGGCTGCGGCAACGGCAACGGCGGCAGCGACGTCGTCGTCGAGGTCGGCGGCGAGAAGCTGGCCTTCGTCGTCGAGGAGACCGGGCATTTCCAGAACTTCGTCCCGCGCCGCATCGGCCGGGTGAAGCTGGCGTCCGCCGGGAAGCAGACCTTGGCCATCAAGCCGCAGCGCAAGCAGGCCTCGGCGGTGATGGACATCCGCAAGGTGCGGCTTGTGCCGGTGACGCTCGCGGAGGTGCCGGCTCCGGCGGCGCGCGCGTTCGTGGCGGCGAAGCGCGTGGTGTTCCTCGGCGACAGCATCACCTACGCGGGCGAATGGGTGGAGTTCGTCGAGACGTGGCTGCGGCTGAAGTTCCCGGACGCCGAGGTCGAGCTGCTCGACCTGGGCTTGCCGAGCGAGACCGTCTCGGGTTTGTCCGAGCCCGGCCATGCGGGCGGATCGTTCCCGCGGCCCGGCGTGCACGAGCGTCTCGGCCGCGTGCTGGAAAAGACGAAGCCCGACCTCATCGTCGCCTGCTACGGCATGAACGACGGCATCTATTATCCGTACGGCGACGACCGCGCGAAGGCGTTCCAGGACGGCATCCGCAAGCTGCGCGAGCGCGCCGGCCACGAAGGCGTGAGGGTGGTGCATCTGACGCCGCCGGTGTTCGACGCGATGCCGTTGGGCGGTCGCACTTTGCCGGCGGGCCGCGATGCGTATCCGCAGCCGTTCGAGGGCTACGACGGCGTGCTCGCCCGCTATTCGGCGTGGCTCGTCGAGCAGCGCAAGAGCGGCTGGGAAGTCGTCGACACCCACACGCCGATGGCGCGCTTCCTGGAAGAGCACCGGAAGACCGACCCGAAGTTCCTGCTCGCGGGCGACGGCGTCCACGCGAACACCCAGGGCCATTGGCTCATCGCCCGCGAGGTCCTGCGCCACCTCGGCGCGGACGAGGCGATGGTGTCCTCCGACACGCCGGAAGCGTTGGTGAAGTCGGTCCCGCGCGCCGCCGAGGTGCTCAAGCTCGTGCAACAGCGCCAGCGCACGCAGAAGGACACGTGGCTCACCCACGTCGGCCACGTGCGTCCCGGCATGGGCAAAGGCAAGACGATGGATGAGGCCGCGAGCGTGGCCGCCGAGGTGTCAGCGAAACTCCGCGCGCTGCGTTGAGGAGATGCAATTTGGAAAACAGGAAAGCAGGACGAAGACGTCTTGGAACGGGCGTCGTTGAGATGTCGGGCAGCCGATGGATCGGCCGATGAAGCCGGACCGCAGCGAAAGCAATACGCCCAGTCCTTTGTCCGTTCCTGTTTTCCAGATTCAAAATTCTGCCACGAATCGGTTGTCGGGTGCGATCAGAAGTGGCGGTCAGAAGGACGAGCGTTGTCGCAAGCGGCCCCGTTGCAGAACTGGCCGGACGGCAACCGAAGCCCCCACGACATCCGGCGCCTTTCTCCTCTCCCGGCGGGAGAGGGAAGGGTGAGGGGGAAGGCTGCCCACGGAACGAGAGCCACGGGTTTGCACGCACCATCCACCCTCACCCCGGCCCTCTCCCTCAGGGAGAGGGAGAACCGCAGGGCCGGGTTGGAGCTTCCGTGGCCGGCTCGCCGGATGGAACCGTACCGATGCAAGCCCACAGACACGGCATCCGGGAGACCAGGGTGTTTCGTTCCCTCTCCGGATGCTGCTGACCGCCACTTCTCATCGCACCCTCGGCCGTCTGCCGTTTTGACTCCGCTGCGGTTCCGGCCAAGGGTCGGCCCATGATTCTCCATCGATTGCTCGTCCGCGTGCTGGTCACCGGCCTGTTCCTCGTCTCATCGGCCTCTGTCGCCGAGACGAAGGCCGGTCTGGTTCCGGTTCCGTTCCCCGGCACGAAGACGACCTGGTCCGGCTTCGACCGGTACGACTTCACCGTGGACGGCAAGCCGGTGCTCGTGGTGGTGCCGAAGGAAGCGGCGCCCGGACGCCCTTGGGTCTGGCACGGCGAGTTCTTCGGGCACAAGCCCGCGCCCGACATCGCGCTGCTCGGCCGTGGATTCCACATCGTACACATGAGCCTGCCCGACATGCTCGGGGCGCCCGAGGCGGTCGCGCATTGGGCGGCGCTCCATCGCGAGCTGACGGAGAAGCATCATCTGTCGAAGAAGCCCGCGCTCGTCGGCCTGAGCCGCGGCGGGCTCTACGTGTACAACTGGGCCAGCGCGCATCCGGACAAGGTCTCGTGCATCTACGGCGATGCGCCGGTCTGCGACTTTAAGAGCTGGCCGGGCGGCAAAGGCAAAGGCCCCGGCAGCGCGCGCGACTGGAAGCTGGTGATGGAGCGCTACGGCTTCAAGACCGAGGCCGAGGCGCTCGCCTATCCCGGCAACCCGGTGGACCGCCTCGCGCCGCTCGCCAAGGCCAAGGTGCCGCTGCTGCACGTGTACGGCGACGCCGACGAGGTCGTGCCGTGGGACGAGAACACCGGCGTGGTCGCAGAGCGCTACCGCAAGCTCGGCGGCAAGATCACCTTGATCGCGAAACCCGGCGTGAAGCATCATCCGCACGGCCTCGATGATCCGACGCCCATCGTCGAGTTCATCTGGGAGAACAGCGCGAACGCCAAGGCGAAGAAGTGGCTCGCGAAGCGGAACGTGGACGCTCGTCGGTGATGGGCGCGATCCGAAGCGGCAATCGGAGGTAGCGCAGATTTTCAATCTGCTGTTCCGCCGAGTTGCACTCGGCAAGGCGGGCGACGAAGCCTGTGGGTTTGGACTCAAGTGGCGTCTGCGGATTGCAAATCCGCGAAACAGCAGATTACAAATCTGCGCTACAACCGATCGCGTGTCCGCCACTTCTGATCGCACCCTCGGTGGTCGACGCCCGGAGAGAGGCGTTCGTGTCGTCCTGCTCGCCGCGGCTTGTGCGGCCTTTGACGGACATGTCGGCCAATCCGGCCAAGACACATCGGCCGGGGCGTCGGAGAGTTCGGTGACACGCATGAGCACGCTTCCACCGCGCCGGGTCCAGGTCATCGATTCGCATACCGGCGGGGAACCGACGCGGGTCGTCATCGCCGGAGGTCCCGACCTCGGCGGCGGCACGGCGGCGAAGCAGTTGAAGGTCTTCCGTGAGCAGCACGACCGCTTCCGCTCGGCAGTGGTGAACGAGCCGCGCGGATCGGACGTGCTCGTGGGCGCGATGCTCGTGCCGCCGGCGGATCCTTCGTGCGTCGTGGGCGTTTTGTTCTTCAACAATGTCGGCGTGCTCGGCATGTGCGGGCACGGGACCATCGGGCTCGTCGTCACGCTGGCGCATCTCGGCCGCATCGGGCCTGGCAAACACCGGATCGAGACGTCGGTCGGAGTGGTCACCGCGACGCTGCACGCCGATGGCTCGGTCTCGGTCACCAACGTGCCGAGCTACCGCAAGGTGAAGGCCGCGCGTGTGCAGGTCCCCGGCATCGGCGAGGTGGCGGGCGACGTGGCGTGGGCGGGGAACTGGTTCTATCTCGTCGGCGAGCATCCTTGGGCGCTCGATCTGAAGAACGCCGAGTTGCTCACCGATGCCGCATGGCGGATCCGGCAAGCGGTGAACGCGCAAGGCTTCCCGGAGGTGGACCACGTGGAGCTGTTCGGGCCGGCACAAACGGGAGGCGATTCGTGCAACTTCGTCCTGTGCCCGGGCAAGGCCTACGACCGGTCGCCCTGCGGCACCGGCACGAGCGCGAAGCTGGCCTGCCTCGCGGCCGACGGGAAGCTGGCCGAAGGCGCGACGTGGTCGCAGGAGAGCATCCTGGGCAGCCGGTTCACCGGATCGTTCCGCTGGCTCGACCGAGGCACCGGCACCATCGAGCCGACCATCACCGGCACGGCCTTCATCAACAGCGAGGCCACGCTGCTGCTGGACGAGCAGGATCCCTTCTGTTGGGGGATCCGCTGAGGCGCCTCGGGTCGGCCAAGCTTGGTATTGCCCAGGCCATCCGTGGTAATACGCTACGTCCATGACCGTGCTGACCTGCAAACTGCCCGAGGCGTTGAACCACCGGCTGGAGACCGCTGCCCGCAAGCGCCGGGTCGCGAAGTCCCGGTTGGTCCGCGAGGCGTTGGAGGCGATGCTGGCGGAGAGTTCGGCCGGACGTCCGCCTTCGCTCCACGAGCGGATGGCCGGCGCTTGCGGGATGATCCGGAGCGGTGTCAAAGACTTGGCCTCCAACCCGGCGCACCTGGAGGGCTTCGGTGCGGACTGAGGGGCTCATCCTGGACACCGGGCCGATCGTCGCCTACCTCGACCGCGACGAACGTTTCCACGGGTGGGCCAAAGCGACCTTCGCGGAGTGGCGGGGCCCGGTGGTGACCTGCGAAGCGGTCCTGACGGAGGCCATGTACCTGTTGCGCCGGCGCCCCAAGGCACAGGCCGCGCTGCTTGGCATGGTGGCGGACGACATCTTGCCCGTCGGCATCGAGCTGAGCCGCGAGATCCGCAAGGTGAAGGAACTGTGGGAGCGCTACGACAACGTCCCGTCGTCTCTGGCCGATGCGTGCATCATCCGGTTGTCGGAGCTGAGGCCGGACTTCGCCGTCTGCACGCTGGACTCCGACTTCCGCATCTACCGCCGCAACGGTCGCGGATCGATCCCGTTGGTCATTCCCGGGTGAGCGGACCGGGTGCCGCCGCCGCCAAGGTCCGACCGGACCGCTCTGTTACCGGCATCGGCTTCAGCCGGCCAATATCCGGTAGGTCTCGGACAACCGGCGGAGCGACGGCTCCCGCTCCGAGAAGAATCTTTGACGGCGAAGGCCATCCGCTCCGTCGCAGTATCTCGTCCTGCTCGCGGGCTTGTGGAAACCGCGGCCCCGCGCTGGACTCGTCACGACACCTCGCATGAACAAACTGGATCCGAACCTGGGCATCGTGCCGCGCCTGCTGCCCTCCGCCGTGATCGCGCTCGCCTTGGCCGGGCTGGCCGCGACGGCGACCGCCGGGCCGGCGAAGATCGTCTTCAACCGAGACATCCGGCCGATCCTCTCCGAGAACTGCATGGCCTGCCACGGACCCGATCCGGTGGCGCGCAAAGCCGGGCTCCGGCTCGACACCAAGGAGGGTCTCTATGAGGCGACCCCCAAGCGCGGTCCGGCCGTCGTGCCGGGCGACATCACGAAGAGCGAGCTCTGGCGCCGGCTGGTGACGACCGACAAGGACGACGTGATGCCGCCGCCCGATTCGCACAAGGACCTCAAGCCGGGCCAGCGGGAGCTGGTGAAGCAATGGATCACCGAGGGCGCGGCGTGGCAACCGCACTGGTCCTTCGTCCCGCCCGAGCGCGCAGCGGTCCCGTCGGTCGCCAAGATCAAGGCCAAGGGTCCGACCTCGAAGATCCGGAACCCGATCGACGGGTTCGTCGCCGCGAAGCTCGCCGAGAAGGGCCTCGCGATGAATCCCGAGGCGGACCGCCGCACGCTCGCGCGCCGGCTGTCGCTGGACCTGACGGGCCTGCCTCCGACGCCGGCCGAGGTCGAGGCGTTCGTGTCGGACAAGTCGAAGGGCTATTATGAGGAGTATGTGCGCCGGCTGATGGATTCCCCGCGCTGGGGCGAGCATCGCGGTCGTTACTGGCTCGACGCGGCGCGCTCCGCCGACACGCACGGCCTGCACTTCGACAACTACCGCGAGATGTGGCCGTACCGCGACTGGGTGATCGGCGCCTTCAACCGGAACGAGCGCTTCGACCAGTTCGTCATCGAGCAGATCGCCGGCGACCTGCTGCCCGACCCGACTACGGACCAACTCGTGGCCACCGGGTTCCACCGGTGCAACATGACCACCAACGAGGGCGGCACCATCGAGGAGGAGAACCTCTCGATCTACGCCAACGACCGAGTGACCACGACCGGCTGGGTGTTCCTCGGCCTCACGGCCAACTGCGCCGCCTGCCACGACCACAAGTTCGACCCCATCACGCAGAAGGATTTCTACTCGCTCGCCGCGTTCTTCCGGAACACCAAGCAGAGCGGCTTCGACGGCAACGTGAAGGACGGCGTGAACGCTTACATCACGGTCGTGAGCGACGAGAAGGAGGCGGCGCGATGGAAGGCGTTGCCCGGCGAGATCGAGACCGCCAAGAAGGCCGTGGCCAAGAGCCGGGCCGACGCGGAGCCGGCGTTCGCGGACTGGATCACCGGCATGAAAGCGCCGGACCTCGAGCGCCAGCTGGATATCCCAGGACTCGCCTTCCGCGCCCTGCTCGCCGACGGGAAGACCAACGCGTTCGCGGCGACGGCCGGGAGCACCGCGACGACGGCGAATCCGAAGGGTCCGGTCGGATTGAACGGCGGCGGCCTCTTCGGAGCGGCGCCGGTGTTCGGCAAGGGCGCGACCGCGGAGTTCCCGGAGGCCGGCGCGATCGGTGCCGGCGAGGCCTTCTCGTACGGCGCGTGGGTCTTCGTCCCGCCGGATTACAACGAGACCGCCGCGATCTTCGCGCGGATGGATCCGGCGAAGGACGGCTATCGCGGCTGGGACCTGTGGATCCAGCAGGGCCAGTTCGCGACCCATCTCGTCAGCCAGTGGCCGGACAACGCGGTCAAGGTCCGCACCCGCGAACGCGTCGCCAAGAAGGGCAAGTGGCAGCACGTCTTCGCGACATACGACGGGTCCGGAAAGCCCGAGGGCGTGAAGATCTTCGTCGACGGCGTCGGCGTCCAGACCGAGGCGGAGAACTCGAAGGGCATCACCGGCAGCATCGCCGCGAAGGCGCCGTTCACGCTGGCGCAGCGCAGCGAAGGCAGCCACTTCGACGGCGTCGCGCTCCAGGACGTCCGCATCTACTCCCGCGCGCTCGCGCCGGCCGAGGTGACCGCGCTCGCCCACGATTCGCTGCTCCGGACCTTGGTCGGCACGCCGGTCGCCGATTGGAAGCCGGAGCCGAAACGCGAGGTCTTCGAGTACTTCTTGGCCACCCGCCACCCGCCCTTCAAGGACGCGCAGACCGGCGTCGCGTCGCTCGAGAAGGAGAAGGAAGGCATCCGCCTCAAGTACCCGGTCACGCACATCCAGATGGAGAAGCCGGATTCGAAGCCGATGGCGGCGGTCTTGGCGCGTGGCCAGTACGACAAGCCCAAGGACAAGGTCGAGGCCGATGTCCCCGCGGCGTTGAACCCGCTGCCGCCCGGCGCGCCGAGGAACCGCCTCGGCCTCGCCCGGTGGCTGGTCGCACCCGAGAACCCGCTCACCGCGCGGGTCACCGTGAACCGTTTCTGGCAGGAGCTCTTCGGCACGGGCATCGTGAAGACCACCGAGGACCTCGGTATCATGGGCGAGACGCCCGTCGACCCGGCGCTGCTCGACTGGCTCGCGGTCGAGTTCCGCGAGAGCGGCTGGGATGTGAAGCACCTCTTCCGCCTCATGGTCACCTCCTCGGCCTACCGGCAGAGCGCCGTCGCGACCCGGGAGAAGCTGGAGAAGGACCCCGCGAACCGACTGCTCGGCCGCGGCCCGCGGTTCCGCATGGACGGCGAGATGGTCCGCGACTACGCGCTCTCGGCCAGCGGCCTGCTCGTGCCGAAGGTCGGCGGGCCGAGCGTGAAACCCTACCAACCGCAGGGCGTCTGGGAAGCCGTGGCGATGCCGGAGAGCAACACCAAGCGCTACGCGCAGGACACCGGCGACGGCCTGTACCGCCGCTCCATGTACACCTTCTGGAAACGCGCCGCGCCGCCTGCCTCCATGGAGGTCTTCAACGCGCCCAGCCGCGAGGTCTCCTGCACGCGCCGCGAGCGGACGAACACGCCGTTGCAGGCGCTCGCGACGATGAACGACCCGCAGTTCATCGAGGCCGCCCGCCGGCTCGCCGAGTCGGCGCTCGCGCTGGACGGCGGCGACACCGGGCGCGCCATCGGCACGATCGCCCAGCGGTTGCTCGCGCGGCCCCTCCGGTCGGACGAGCGCAAGGTCGTGGACGAGACGTGGGCGAAGCTCTCGGGCTTCTACGACGCCAATCCCGACGAAGCCGCGAAGCTGGTCGGCGTCGGCGAATCCAAGGCCGGTGGCTCGGTGCCCGCCCCGCGGCTCGCCGCGATGACGATGCTGGCGAACCAGCTCATGAACCTCGACGAAGTGCTGAACAAATAAGACAAGTGAGCAGTGAAGCAGTCATCGGTGGATCAGTGACGGCTGGACCGGCGGAAGCCTCCAGCCCTTCGCTGGGCTACGCCCGCCGGGTCCAGGACCTGATGGCCTACCGGAAGGCGCGCTCGCTGGCCCGCGAGCTCTTCCTTGCCTCACGGGCGTTCCCCAGGGAGGAGTCGTTCGCGCTCACCGACCAGGCGCGTCGGGCGTCACGGTCAATCGGAGCGCAGATCGCCGAGGCCTGGGCAAAGCGGAGGTATCCTCGCCATTTCATCAGCAAGTTGACCGATGCGGACGGAGAAGAGCTGGAGACGCAACATTGGCTGACCGTCGCCTTCGACTGCGGCTATCTGTCCGCCGACGAAACACGGCGGCTCGGAGAGATATGCATTGAGATCGGCCAGATGCTCGGCTCGATGATCTCGAAGGCCGATCAGTTCTGCCAGCCCGAGCCGGACCGCCTCCATGAACCGACGCCCGGATACCACCTCGGCGCGGACGCCATTTTCACCGACTGATCACCGACCACTGTTCCACTGATCACTTTTCATATGGACTCTCTTCTGGACGACCTCAAACGCCTCGAGACGCGCCGCCAGTTCTTCACCCGCGGCAAGAACGTGCTGGGCTACGCCGCGCTGACGTCGCTGCTCGGCGGCCGGGCCGGCTCGCTCGCCGCGGCCGTCGCCGAAGGATCCGCCGCGAGGCTCGCCGTCCCGAATCCGCTCGGCCTGCCCCACTTCGCGCCCAAGGCGAAGCGCGTGATCTATCTGCACATGGTCGGCGGACCCTCGCAGATGGACCTCTGGGACCCGAAGCCGCAGATGGACGCTTGGTATGACAAGGACCTCCCGGAATCCATCCGCCAAGGCCAGCGACTCACGACGATGACGTCCGGTCAGTCGCGGTTCCCCATCGCGCCGTCGAAGTTCAAGTTCACCCGCGCCGGCAAGAGCGGCGTGCTCATGAACGCCGAGCTCATGCCCCACACCGCCAAGGTCGTGGACGACCTCTGCCTCATCCGCTCGATGCACACCGAGGCGATCAACCATGAACCAGCCATCTGCGCCATGCAGACCGGCAACATGAACGCCGGCCGCCCGTGCATCGGTTCATGGGTCAGCTACGGCCTCGGCACGATGAACGAGAACCTGCCGACCTTCGTGGTGCTCGTCGCCGAGCCGACCAACAAGGAACAGATCCAGGCCATCAGCGGACGCCTCTGGTCGAGCGGCTTCCTCTCCGGCGAGCACTCCGGCGTCTCCTTCCGCAGCGGCGGCGATCCGATCCTCTACATCAGCAACCCGCCCGGCGTCCCGTCCGACCTCCGGCGCCTGCAGCTCGACGGCCTCCAGCGGTTGAACGAGATGACCTACAAAGCCATCGGCGATCCGGAGACGCACACCCGGATCCAGCAGTTCGAGATGGCCTTCCGCATGCAGTCCAGCGTGCCCGAGCTCACCGACATCAAGGGCGAACCGGCATCCACCTACGAGCTCTACGGCGAGGAGGCGAAGAAGCCCGGCAGCTTCGCCTACACGGCGTTGATGGCGCGGCGTCTGGTCGAACGCGGCGTGCGCTTCGTGCAGGTGTACCTCAACAACTGGGACCACCACGGCAACGTCGCCGGCCGCCTGCCCGCGCAGTGCAAGGACGTCGACCAGCCCATCGCCGGCCTGATCAAGGACCTCAAGTCGCGCGGCATGTTCGACGACACCCTCATCGTCTGGGGCGGCGAGTTCGGACGCACCATCTACAGCCAAGGCGGGCTGTCCCATGAGAACTACGGTCGCGACCACCATCCGCGCTGCTTCTCGATGTGGATGGCCGGCGGCGGCACCAAGGGCGGCGTGGTCCATGGCGAGACCGACGACTTCTCCTACAACATCGTGAAGGACCCGGTCCACGTCCGCGACTTCCACGCCACCTTGCTGCACCTGCTCGGCATCCAGCACGAACGCTTCGCCTACAAGTACCAGGGCCTCGACCAGAGACTCACCGGTGTCGAGAAAGCCGAGGTGGTGAAAGCGCTGCTGGCGTAGCAGCCAGTGGAAGAGGCCCCAACTCTATTGGTGACGAGGTCTCATTTTCCGCAGCGCCGAAGCCTTCGCCAGCTGGCTCGGGCTTTGCCCGGACAAGCGGGTCAGCGGCGCCCGCATCTTCAAAACGGACACTCGCAAAGTGGCCGACCGGATCGCCACCATCCTGCGGCTGGCCGCCAACTTCCTGGGGCGCGCCAAAGGCCGGATGGGGGATTTCGTGCGCCGCTTCAAAGGTCGCCCGGGCAAGGCCGAGGGCATCGTCGCCGGGGCGCACAAGCTGGCCCGCATCATCTGGGCGATGGTCGTCACCGGCCAGCGCTACGACGAAGCCAAGGCCTTCGACTCAACGCCCGCCGCCACAGCCCGCCGTCTCAAGAACCTCCACAACCAAGCACTCGCCCTCAACATGAAACTCGTTCCAGTATAACAGCATCTGAATCCTGTTACTCAGGAGGCGGCTCATTCATTCGTGTCGGTGTCCCAAATCTTCCAAATCTTTCTCGGTTAGCAAGACAACGTTCGTGGCGTTCAGTCGGAAGACGACCCCGCCGTTCGTCCTGAGGATATCTTCCATAATCCGCAACGTCTCACGCCGCGTCCTTGGTTTTGAATCATCGTACGAAACCGCGTTGGTGACCTCTAGCCACCGCCGGCCAAAAGAAACCCGCTTTCGTGTCACAGCAGAATAATTCACAACCAGGCGCACGATCGATTCGGTTGCACCCATGTTGTCCGACCGTTGGCCGATAAACTCGCGTAAGTGCTGCTTGGCATCATCCATGGATGATATTCCTGCCGGACGAGGCAAAGAAGCAGAGAAGTCCAGATAATACATTCCGAAGTCCGGTTGCTTGAGAGCAGAGCGGTATTCCTCGATGGTTTGCGGGGGTGACGCGCTCACGCCTTGCCTCATCAGTTTGCGGGACACGACAATGCCGAACAGCAACACAATCGTTGCTATGACAATCGCGATGCGCAAACAGATGATTCTGTCGAGCTGGGCCATGGTAAACATTCTCATGACGTGCGACCGCTGCCTAACATCCCAAGCTCAGCGACCCGGCCCACGGGACGCGTGGATTGCAACCGGAGCGCGATGGCCGGGTTCGCTGCAGCGCATGGTTAGGCATCAT
>JBBRQL010000071.1:0-17371 GCA_038226425.1 Verrucomicrobiota bacterium | reverse complement strand
CGGGCACGACAAGAAGTCGATCGCGGCCGGACGCGACCTCGACCAGCTCCGCGCCAAGCTCGCGACCGCCGAGGTCAAGACGCCGCCGACCGCCGGGCAGGACCCCGCGTGGAAGCGCGCCGTGCAGCAATGGGAGCGACCCGCGTTGACCGGCTGGACCTTCGGTGACCTGCCGGAACGCATCACGCTCGGCGAGCACGGCGGACTCCCGCTCTACGCATGGCCGGGGCTTCAACTGGAGGACCACACGGTCAACATCCGGCTCTTCCGCGGCCAGGACCTCGCGCGGCAGACGAGCCTCGCCGGCGTGCAGCGGCTCGTGGAGCTGGCGATCCAGAAGGACCTTGCGTGGGCGCAGAAGGACCTGCGCGCGCTCTCGAAGCTCGACCCGCTCTATGCCGGGATCGGATCCGCCGACGAACTGCAATCGACCGCTTCCGACAATATCCGCCGCCACGCCTTGCCGGGCGAACCGTTCCCGGTGCTGACCCAGGCGCGTTTCGACGCCGCGGTCGCCGAGGCCCGTGAGCGTCTCCGCGGCGCCGCGCAACGGCTCATCGACCGCGTCACCATCGTCCTGCCGTTGCGCCTCGAGATCTTGCGCCGGGTCGGGTCGTCCGGCATGCCGGTCGCCGTCGCGCGGCCGAAGACGTTGAAGGACCTCAGCCAACTCGGCCAGACCGCTCCCGTCGTCCGGCCGTCGAACCCTTTGGCGGACGACCTCGCGGCGCTGATGCCCCCGCGGTTCCTGGCGACGACTTCGTTCGAGCGGCTCGACCATCTTCCGCGCTATCTCAAGGGGCTTCTCACCCGGGCCGACCGCGCGAAGCTGAATCCCGCGAAGGACCAGGAACGCGCTCGTCAGGTCGCCCCGTATGTGGAGGCCTTGCGCCGGCTCCAGGCCGCTCCGGCGCGGAATGCCGAGGCGCAGCGGCTGACCGATGAGTTCCGTTGGCTGGTCGAGGAGTACAAGGTCTCCCTCTTCGCCCAAGAGCTGGGCACCGCGGTCCCCGTCTCCGCCAAGCGGCTCGATGAACAGTTGGAGCGGTTGCGCTGAGATCCCTGGATGCCTCGGCGGGTCTTTTTGTTTGTCGGCCACCCGGCGGAGCATTCTCCTCCCGCCGTGCCCCGGCGTGTCCTCCTCATACGCAACCCCCGCTCTGCCGCTGCGCGCGATCAGAAGGCGCGGCTGGATGCGCTGGTCAGCCGCTTGGCGTCCGATGGTTCCAAGATCATCGAGCACCACACGACCGCGCGCGGCCATGCGTCCCGGCTTGCCGCGGAGCACGGTGGAGGCTGCGACATCGTCCTGGCGGCCGGCGGCGACGGCACGATGCACGAGGTCGCGTCGGGATTGCTCGACGCGGGGCACGAGCGGCCGTTGGCGGTCGCGCCGTTCGGCACCGGCAACGATCTCGCGCGGTTGCTCGGGACCGAGGACGATGACCGATTGATGACGGCGTTGGCCGTCGGCGTGCCGGTCCCGATGGACACCATCACGGTTCGTTGCCGCGACGCCGAGGGACGCGAGGTCGTCCGGCACGCGCTGCTGTTCGCGGCGGTCGGGTTCGCGAGCGAACTGCTCCGCCAGACCACGCCGCGTGTCGTCCGGTGGTGCGGTCCGAAGCTCTGCTACTCGGTCGGGTTCTTCCGCGCGCTCTTCAGCTACCGGCCGCCGTTGGTCACCGCGCGCAGCGGCGATGTCGTCGAGAGCGGCCCGCTCTTCCACGTCTGCGCGGCGAACGCACCGCACGCCGGCGGCGGCATGATGAAGCTCGCGCCCGGCGCCCGCCTCGGGGACGGACGGCTGGAACTCTGCTTGATCCGGCAGGCGAGCCCGCTCGAAGCGATGTGGCAGTTCCCGCGGCTGCTGCGCGGGACGCACATCCATCATCCGAAGGTGCGCTGCTTCCCCGGCACGGAGCTCTCGGTGGAAACCGTTCCGCCGGCACCGGTGACGGTGGACGGCGAGCTCGTCGGTTTCACGCCCGCGACTTTCACGGTGAGGCCTGGTTCGCTCCGCGTCTTCGCGCGACGATCGCTGGGATAGCCCGCGTCCGTCGGCCCTACTTCCTGCCGCGGAGCATCGGCCGCAGATAACGGCCGGTATGCGAGCCCTTCACCGACGCGACCTGTTCGGGCGTGCCTTCGGCGACAAGCTGTCCGCCGCCCGCTCCGCCTTCCGGCCCGAGGTCGATGACCCAGTCCGCCTCGGCGATGAGGTCGAGGTTGTGCTCGATGACGACCACGGTATGGCCGGCGTCGACGAGCCGTTGGACGACCTCGACCAAGCGCCGCACGTCCTGCATGTGCAGGCCGATGGTCGGCTCCTCGAGGATGAAGAGATCGCGCTTCGGCAGCGGCCGGCCCGGGATTTTCGGCATGTCCATGGCCGCCTTCTCCGCAGCGGCGGATTTCAGCCCTCCGAGCAGATGCGCGACGAGCTTGATGCGCTGGGCCTCGCCGCCGCTTAGCGTAGGGCTCGTCTGGCCAAGACGGAGGTAGTCGAGACCGGTGTCGTGCAGCGCCTCGAGCGGACGCAGCAGCTTGCGATGGGCTCCGAAGAACGCCATGGCCTCGGCCACGCTCAGGTCGAGCACGTCGGCGATGGACTTGCCGTTCCACTTCACGTCGAGCGTCTCGGGGTTGAAACGCCCGCCGCCGCAGGTCTCGCACTTCACGTGCGCCGTCGGCAGGAAGTTCATCTCCAGCTTGGTGTGGCCCGCGCCCTCGCATTCCGGACAGCGGCCCTGCTTGGAGTTGAAGCTGAAGCGGCTCGCGGAATAGCCGCGGATCTTCGATTCCGTCGCCGTCGCGAAGAGCGCGCGGATGTCGTCGAAGAAACCCACGTACGTCGCCGGCGTGGACCGCGGCGTCCGGCCGATGGGCGATTGGTCGACCTCGTGGACGGCGTTCAATCCGGTGACGCCTGTGACGTGGCAGCCGGAGGTCTTTGGCTTCGCCGACTTCAGCGCCGCCTCCACGGCGGGGAACAGGCACTCCTTCACCAAGGTGCTCTTGCCCGATCCGCTCACGCCGGTGACCGCGATGAAGCGGCCGAGCGGGAAACGCACCGTGAGGTCCGTGAGGTTGTGGGTCGTCGCGTGGTGCAGGGTGAGCCAGCCCGCCTTGGCCTTCGGGTCCACATCACGGCGCGCGCCGCGCGCCGGACGGCTCTGGGTCGCCTGCTCGCGCAACAGACGTCCGGTGAGCGAGGCCGGATCCGCCAGCAGCTCGTCGAGCGTCCCCGAGGCAACGACGCGTCCGCCGTTCACTCCCGCGCCGGGCCCGAGGTCGAGGATCCAGTCCGCGCGGCGCATCGTCTCCTCGTCGTGCTCGACGACGACCAGCGAGTTGCCGCGCTCGCGCAGCTTCGTCAGCGCGGCGAGCAGTTGGTCGTTGTCCCGGGAATGGAGGCCGATGGTCGGCTCGTCCAGCACGTAGAGCACGCCGCTCAGGTTCGAGCCGAGCTGGGCCGCGAGCCGGATGCGCTGGGCCTCGCCGCCGGACAACGTGGTCACGCCGCGTCCGAGCTGGAGATAGCCCAGGCCGACCTCGCCGAGGAACCGCAGCCGCTCGCGGATCTCGGGCAAGATGTCGCGCGCGATCTCGGCTGCGCGGCCTTCGGGTCGCAGCGATTCCGCCCACACGAGCGCCTGATCGACCGACGATTGCGCGAGGGTGTCGATGGTCGGCGAGACGGATGAGGTCTTCTTCCGGTCGGCGCGGGAGGGACCGGCCGTGCCCGTATCTTGCAACTCCAGCCGGACCGCCCGCGCCTCTGGCTTGAGTCGCGCGCCATGGCACTCGGGGCAAGCCTCGCGTTTGCCTTCCTGCCAGCTCCACCAGCTCTCCTCGACGGCGTCCGCGTTCGCGCCGCGGTCCACGTCGGGCAGGTAGAACAGCTCGCCGAAACCGCGGCACTTCAGGCACCAGCCCTGGCTCGAGTTGTAGCTGAAATCCTTGGGGTCGAGCGGCGCGAACGAACGGGCGCACTTCGGGCAGGCGCGCTCGGTGGAATGCGTCGTGACCACGCCCTTCTTGTCGAGCGCGTGGAGCACGCCCTTGCCGACGGTCAACGCCTCGTCCACGAGCTGCTGCGCCGTCTTGCCGGGGCTCGCCGCCGAGCCTTCTCCCGCGGCGTTCCCCGCGCGCCGCCCGCCTTTGCCCGCGGCCCCCGGGATGATCCCGACGACCACCTCGATGTCGTGCTCCTTGAAGCGGTCGAGCCGGAACGCCGCGCCGGTCGGATACCAGCGTCCATCGGCGCGGAGTTCTTCGTAGCCGTGCTTGGCGGCCCAGGTGGCGATCTCGGAGTGGAAGCCCTTCCGGTTCTTCACCACCGGCGCGAGCAGCGTCAGGTCGCCGCGGACCGCGGCCTCGGCCTGCAAGGTCCCGCGCAGCGCGTCGCGCGTCTGGGCCTGCACGGGCACACCACAATCCGGGCAGTGCTGCGTGCCGAGCCGCGCGAACAGCAGCCGGATGAAGTGATGGATCTCGGTGACCGTCGCCACCGTGCTCTTCCCGCCCCCGCGCGACGTGCTCTGCTCGATGCTGACCGTCGGCGGCAGTCCGGCGATGAGGTCCACGTCCGGCCGCGCGAGCTGCTCGACGAACTGCCGCGCGTAGGCGCTCATCGAATCGAGGAAGCGCCGTTGTCCCTCGGCGAACAGCAGGTCGAAGGCGAGCGTGCTCTTGCCGCTGCCGCTCACGCCGGTGACGACCACGAACTTGCCGCGCGGGATGTCCACCGAGATGTCTTTGAGGTTGTGCTCCCGCGCGCCGCGGATGGCGATGGCATCGGCGGGGAGCGCGGCGGACGGAGCGGTCGCGGGATCGGCATCGTTCAGCACGGCCGGAGGTTGGCATGAGGAGCCGGACCGGCAAGGCGGCTCATCGGAGCCGGACCTGGGCGCTACTGCTCTGCCGAAGCGATATAGGAGGGCAGGCTTCCAGCCTGCCAGGCCGGACGGGCTTCCAGCCTGTCCGCTCCCGTCCGACGATCCCGCAGGCGGGAGGCCTGACTTTCTATGGTCGCCCATGAAGATTCCCCCTCGACGCCGCCGTCGGTTCTGCTCCCCTTCCTCACGATGAACCGAATGCTCGCGCTCGCCTTGGTCGGCACTTGTTCCGTCACCTTCGCCATGGCCGGGAACTGGCCCTCGTGGCGCGGCCCGTCCCAGGACGGCATCAGCCCCGAGACGAAGTTCCCGACCACCTGGAGCAAGGACAAGAACGTCCGCTGGCGCGTCGCACTGCCCGACGTCGGCAACTCGTCGCCCGTCGTCTGGGGCGGGACGGTGTTCGTCACGCAGGCGCTCGAGGACGGAAAGCGGCGCACCCTGATGGCATTCGACCGCGCGACCGGCGCCAAGCGCTGGCAACAAGGCGTGGACTTCGCGGAGACCGAGCCGCACCACAAGACCAACCCGCACTGCTCCGCCTCGCCGGTGACCGACGGCGAACGCGTCGTCGTCAGCTATGGCTCCGCGGGCATCGTCGCCTACGACTTCGCGGGCAAAGAACTTTGGCGGACCGACCTCGGCAAACAGGTCCACGACTGGGGCCAAGGTTCTTCACCGGTGATCCACGGCGACCTCGTCATCGTCTATCACGGCCCCGGCGCCTTCTCCGCGCTCCATGCGCTCGACAAACGGACCGGGGCGAAGAAGTGGTCGGTGCCGTTGAAGGAGCAGCATCCGGGCGAGCGGTTCGACGGCTTCGCCGGCAAGAACGACGGTATGCTCGGAACCTTCAGCACACCGCTGGTGGTCAAGGCCGGCGGACGCGACGAGATCATATTGCCCGTCGCGAACCGGCTCCGCGCGTTCTCGACCGCCGACGGTCAGGAACTGTGGAGCGCGGACGGGATGAACCCGCTGGTCTACAGCTCGCCGACCTACGGCGAAGGCAAGCTGGTCGCCATGGGCGGCTTCTTCGGCAGCATGATCGTCATCAATCCGGGCGGCCAAGGCGACGTCACGAGCAAGCGCTTGTTCTACGAACGGCGGATGAAGAAGCACACCATCGGATCGCCCATCGTGAAGGACGGCCACGCCTACGTGAGCGTCACCGACGGCTTCGGCCAATGCTACGAACTCGCGACGGGCAAGCTCGTGTGGGAAGAACGTCTGCCGTCGAACGGCGCGAGCGGCCAGACCTGGGCGTCCGCGGCGATGGCGGGCGACCATCTCTACATCGTGAACCAGTCCGGCGACACCGTGGTCCTGCGCGCGGCGCCGCGGTACGAGGTCATCGCCGTGAACCCGGTCGGCGAGCCGTCGAACTCCACGCCGGCGTTGTCGGACGGCGAGATCTTCCTGCGCACGCAATCCGCCCTGTGGTGCATCGCCGAAGGGAAAACGTCGGCCGCGCGCTGAGCATTCAGCGCTTCACGTCCTTCACCGAGACCAGGCGGCCGGCCTGGTCGAACTGCAACTCGCGGAAGCGATGCACCACGCCCCCTTCGAGGGTCGCCCGGTCGCCCGCGGCCGCACCGGCATCACCGGACCCGAGCCCGAAGCTGAACGACGGCCGCGTCTCCGTGCCCGCGGTCCATTCCGCGACGACCGAGCGGTCGCGCAGCTCGACCTTGGTCGCCGGCGGCCCCATCTGCCGGACCGCGTCGTCGAAGGTCATCTTGCCGATCCGGTCGCGCAGACGGGCGACGGACGGGACACCGCCGGCGTCCGTACGGCAACCCGTGGACAACGACGACAAGGAAATCATGAGCAGACCGGCGAGCATCCAGCGGGACGACATGCCGCGAGCCTAACGGCCGACGCCGCACGGGCAACTGCGGGATGCCTCCGACCGGCTCCATCGCCCGTCCGTCGCGGACCGGCCGATCGGGACAAGGCAGCGCCCGGCAGCGCCATCCGGTGCCGAAGAATTGGGCTGGCGGCCACGCGGCTCCGCGCCACTCTGGTCCCGTGCGACCCGCGCTCTCCGTCTTCCTCCTGTGCTGCGCCGCCGTGCGTCTCTTCGCCGGTGCGCCGCTGCTGCTCGTGACCAATTCCCTCGCCATCCACGGCCACGGCACCCTGACGTGGGCCGCACCAGCGACCTGGGAACACACCGCGCCATCCCCTGCCTCGGCGCCGGATGCGCCCA
Source organism: Verrucomicrobiota bacterium (assembly GCA_038226425.1). Lineage (GTDB taxonomy): Bacteria > Verrucomicrobiota > Verrucomicrobiia > Limisphaerales > UBA9464 > CAIVQB01. Next base: position 10,258 of record JBBRQL010000071.1, on the reverse strand, counting down.
TGGCCTTCCGCTGGCGGGCACCGGGCAACCATCCGACCGTGCTGGTCTCCGTCGCCTGGGACGGCATCGCCGGCAACCAAGGCAAGCCGGACGGCGCGATCCTCGCCGTGCTGGTGAAGACGTTCGCGGAGAAGCAGTACGCGGCTCAATCTGTGGAGAAGGCCGCGAAGGTGGAGACCGTGAAGAGCGAGGCGGTGACGGTCAGCTACGCGTCCTTCACTGACCCGAAGTTCGTCGCGAAGGATCCTCCGCCGGACGAGACGCGCAACATGACCGTCGGCATGTTCCGCAGCGGCCCGCTCTGGGGCAACTTCACGCTGATGACCAACGACAAGGACGGCGACGAGTTCCGCGAGGCCATGGCGCTGGTCAGGTCGCTCCGCGGCATGGCGCCGGCGAAGTGAGATGAGGCCGAAGGTCTCCAGAGAAGCGCCGGCGGACGAGGTCGACGAGACGCAGGCCATGCGCCTGGCGCTCCGCTTGGCCCGGCGCGCGTACGGTCAGACGTCGCCGAACCCGCTGGTCGGCGCGGTGCTCGTCCACGGCGGCCGGATCATCGGCCAAGGTTGGCATCATCGCGCCGGACAGCCGCACGCCGAGGTTGAGGCGTTGCGCGATGCCGCCCGCCGCGGCCGGTCGCCGCAGGGCGCCACGCTGCTCGTCACGCTGGAACCGTGCTCGACCTTCGGGCGCACGCCGCCGTGTACCGATGCCATCGTGGCCGCCGGGATCCGCAAAGTGGTCGTGGCCGCCACCGATCCGAATCCGCAGCACGCCGGACGCGGCCTAGGTCTGCTGCGTTCCCAGGGGATCGAGGTGACCACCGGCCTGCTCGCCGCGGAATCCGCGCGGATGAACGAGCCGTTCGACCACTGGATCGTCCACCGCAAGCCCTTCGTCACCGTGAAGGCCGCGATGACGCTCGACGGCAAGATCGCCACCGCGGACGGCCGGTCGAAGTGGATCACCGGCGAACGTTCCCGTGCCCACGGCCAGCGGCTCCGAAGGGGTTCCGACGCCATCCTCATCGGCATCGGGACCGTGCTCGCCGACGACCCTTCGCTGACGGTCCGGAACGGTCCCGGTTCCAAGGTCCACGGCCCCAAGCTGCGGCGGCTCGTGCTCGACACGCGCGCCCGCACCCCGCTGACGGCGAAGCTCGTCGCGGACGAGTCCGCCGCGATGACCACGGTCTTCGTCGGCCTGGGCGCCCCGAAGAAGCGCGTCGCCGCGCTCGGGGAGCGCGTCCGCGTGGTCGTCGCGCCGGAGAAGGACGGACAAATCGACCTCGCGTGGCTGCTGCCTGTGCTCGGTCTCGAAGGGGTCACGAGCCTTCTGGTCGAAGGCGGCGGCGAGGTGAACGCGGCCTTCCTGCTCGGCGGCTTCGCCCATCGCGTCGCGTTCTTCTACGCGCCGATGGTGCTCGGAGGACGCGATGCGCTCCGCGGCGTCGCCGGCGAAGGCGCAAAGTCTCTGGCCGAGGCACCGTTGCTGGTCGCCCCCGAATGGCGTCGTTTCGGCCCCGATCTGTTCATGACCGCCCGTGTCGCACCTTCTCCGAGAACCGGACTCGGATCACTGACCACTGATCACTGATCACTTTTAACTTCTGCCTCCATGTTCACCGGAATCATCGAAGAGACGGGCACCATCGAAGCGATCTCGCCGAGCGCGGAGGGCATCCGCTTGGTCGTCCGCGCCAAGGTCTGCGCGCAGGACGTCCGGCTCGGCGACAGCATCGCCGTCAACGGATGTTGCCTCACCGTGGTTGCGGCCAAGGTGGCGAAAGGAGGAGGCAAGCGGCTGGAGTTCGACCTGCTACAGGAGACCTGGGACCGCACCAGCTTGTCGCGGACGACGGTCGGTTCGGCCGTGAACCTGGAGCGGGCGTTGGCCGCGGGCGCGCGGTTGGGCGGACACTTCGTCACCGGGCACGTCGATGGCACGGGCAAGATCATCCGCTGGGAACGCAACGGCCAGGACCACGTGCTCGGGATCCAGGCGCCGGCCGCGATCCTCCGGCATGTGATCACCAAGGGCTCGGTCGCCGTGGACGGCATCAGCCTCACCGTGGCGACGGTGACCCGCACCGGTTTCACGCTTTGGATCATCCCGCACACCTTCGCGGTCACCGCCCTGCGCGAACGGAAGGTCGGTGATCCGGTGAACCTCGAGGGCGACCTGCTCGGCAAATACGTCGAGCAGTTCATGGCCCGACGTGATCAGGCGGTTGGAAACGCGGAGCGGGGAGCGGGGAACGGGGAACCCATGCCCGTGCAGGCTTCGGCCTCGGCCTCGGCGGGGCGCCGTAAGAAACTGTGATCCGGTCGCGGCGGTCGTGATGCGCACGGAGGTTCTTTTATCGGCGCGTGGGGCGTGGAACCTGGGCATCTCCCGGCCGGGAATGCGATGGCGCAATTTCGGTGGAGAGCGTCGCCGCCGGCTCACTACGCTCCGGGCATGGATCTGCTGCCATCACGATCGGCCATGGAGCGCGCGTTCCTCGCGGGCGACGCGAGCTTCGACGGGATCTTCTTCACCGGGGTCCGCACCACCGGGATCTTCTGCCGGCCGAGTTGTCCCGCGCGGAAGCCGAAGCCGGAGAACTGCGAATACTTCGGCACGGTGAAGGACGCGATGTTCGCCGGCTACCGCGCCTGCAAGCGCTGCGAGCCGCTTCTCGCCAACGGCCGTCCTCCCGGTTGGGTCGAGGGCCTGATGACGCGCCTCGATGCGGATCCGGAGGCCCGGCTGAAGGCAGCGGAGCTCCGCTCGCTCGGCGTCGATCCCGCCCGCGCCCGGCGCTGGTTCCAGGAGCATCACGGGATGACCTTCGCGGCGTTCTGTCGCGCCCGCCGGCTGGGGAAGGCATTGGGCGAACTCCGCTCCGGAGGCAGCCTCGACGACGCGGCGCTCGGGCACGGGTTCGGATCGCACAGCGGTTTCCGCGATGCCTTCGCCAAGCATTTCGGCGCGCCGCCCGGCCAAGCGCGCGACGGACGCTGCGTGGTGACCGCCATGGTGGAATCTCCGGTCGGTCCGTTGGTCGTCGGTGCCGTGGATGAAGGCGTTTGCCTGCTGGAATTCACCGACCGCCGGATGATCGAGGGACAATTGGAAGCGGTCCGCAGGCGTCTCGGGCTCGCGTTGGTCCCGGGAGACCATCCGGTGCTGGACCGGCTGCGCGGGGAGCTGCAGGAGTATTTCGCCGGGACGCGGCAAGATTTCACGGTGCCGGTGGTCGCGCCGGGCAGCCCGTTCCAGGCGAGCGTGTGGGCCGAGCTCTGCCGCATCCCGTACGGCACCACGATCTCCTATGAGACGCTGGCTCTACGCGTCGGCCGGCCGGGCGCGCAACGGGCGGTCGGCACGGCCAACGGATCGAACCGCATCGCGATCGTGATCCCCTGCCATCGCGTCGTGAACAAGAGCGGCGAGCTCGGCGGCTACGGCGGCGGGCTCTGGCGCAAGAAGCTGCTGCTCGGCCTGGAGCGCACCGGCGAGCCGCTGGCGAAGTGAGGAGGGCCGCGGAAGGACGAATTGTATCTTACAGAAGCGAACGAAGGGAACGAAGGGGGGAGGCGGCGGCGGTGAGTGATCAGTGATCAGTGATCAGTGACCAGTGGTCAGTGGTCAGTGGTGTCCGCGCGGCAGGAAATATCGGGGAGCTTCGGCTCCGGCTTCGTTTCCTTCGCTTCCTTCTGTGAAAATTCCGTGCGCATCGGCTTCAGGATTTGCCTGGAAGAACAGCACCGCTCGTCGTCGGACCGGGTGCCGCCATCACTCGTCGAGCCATCCGGAGGTGGCGACGACGTCCAGAGGCAGCCCTTTCAGGAACGAAGGGACCATCCAGTTCGCGCTCGCCCCCGGGCCGCCTGGGCCCCATTGCCAATTGGAGATCCTGGACCGGAGTCCTTCGTGCCCGTAACGGCAGGTGTATCGCCAGCGACCTTTGAATCCCGGTGGCAGGAATGCTTGCACCACGTCACCGGCGCCCGGTGCGAGGCGTGCGGCTGTCGCACCCCCTCCGACGCTCACTTCGTTGGTGCGTCCGAAGACCTCGATCCATCCAGAGGCGCCTGCGATCGCGGACGCTGAGCCCACGTTGGTCACAGCGAACCTCGCGACAATTTCTCCGGCTCCCCCGCTCTTGCCCAGATACTTGAGCACCAGCTTCGGCTCGGGTCTTGCCTTCCCGGAGCGTAGCACGACGACCGTCCCCAGGCAGAGAAAGAGGAGGACTGCGATAGCGGCCGTCCAACGTTGTCGCGGCGATAAGGCCATAGCGATTTGAGGCCTTTCAGGCGCCCTTGTCCGACGCCGCCAGCAACGTCCCGGCGATCGTGAAGGCCGTCCACGCCAAGCCCGGGATGTAGAGCCCGAACTCCACGAAACCCTGCGCGAACCAGCCGACCAGACCGAGCGCCAGCGCGAAGGTCAGCGGATCCGTTGCCCGGGCGGGCCCCTTGGCAAGCGCGGCCACGACCATCCCGATCCATGCGAGGTAGAGCGCGCCGCCCACGACGCCCGAGTCGGAGAACTGCTCCAGATAGTCGTTGTGGACGAGCCGGGCCATCTCGGACTCCGGGGCCTTCAGCCGCGCGTAGGGACGCTGGAACGTCCCCGGCCCGCTGCCGAGGACCGGGTTCGCCACCGTCGTCCGGACCGCCGCGCGCCAGTAGTCGAAGCGCGCCCCGACGCTCGTGGCACCGGCCGCGAAGTAGTTCTGGAAGCGCACCGCGAAGGCCGCCAACCCGATCACGGCGATCGCGGCCACCGCGACGACCTTGCGCCGTCGCGGCCAGCGCGAACGGTGCAACATCCATCCGCCCGCGAGGCCGAGCGCGATGAGCCAGCCGGATTTCGAGCCGGTCCAATAGAGGCAGCCGAAGCCGAGGAAGGTCGTGAGCGCGATCACCAGCCAGCGGATAGGCGGCTTGAGCTCGGCCGTGCCGAAGACCGCGAGGGCGAGCGCGGCGGGCAGCAGGAGGAGAAGCGCACCGGCGAGCGCGTTGGGATAGACGAGCGTGCCGTTGATGCGCGCCCGTTCGAGCTTGAGCAGGATCACCGGGTTCGCGACGGCCACGCCGTTGGTGCGGATGATGAGCAGGTCGCGCTGCATCTGTTCGAGGACCTCGGGGGCGAAGTTCGTCCAACCGGTCCGCTCGCCGTCGATGAGCGTCTGGCGGTCCTGCTTGAACTCGACATGGTGCTGGTTCGCCCCTTTCACAAGGCACAGCGCCAGCGCGCCGAGCACACCGAGCAACAGCAGCTTAGGCCAGCCCTCGCGGCCGAGCACGAAGAGCCCGATGAGGAAGCATCCGACGCAGCCGGCGAAATGCGCGAGCGTCACCCCGGTGAGCCGTGCGTCCACCGAGGTCGTGGCGGAGACCGCCTGCCAGGCGAACCACGCGAGCGGCAGCAGCCAGAGCGCGCGCGGCAGGCGCCGGGCAGGAGCGGACGGCTTGGCGAAGGCGACCGGCAAAGCGGCGAATCCGAGCACGAGCAGCAGGACGTTGCCCCAATGCACCGGCCACGATACGCCCATCGCCTCGGCGAAGTCGCGCGGCGGCGCGATGTTGCGGTCGAGGATGACGGGGTTGCCGAACTTGAGCAGCGCCAGACCGAGGAAGAGCCCGAAGACCAGCGCGTAGATCTCCCGCGCCCCGACGCGGTGCGGGGCGGCCGGCGAGGCAGGGGAGGCGCTCACAGCTTGAGCTTGAGCAGGCCGACCTCCAGGACCAGCGCCTCCTGCGCGTTGGTGTGGAGCAGGCGTTGCGTGGATTCCCAGGCCTCGAGGTTGGCGCGGGCATCGGCCGGAGCGAGACGGCGCGCCACGGCGGCGGCGGGCGCGGCGAAACGAGGGAGGAAGGCGAGAGCGTCGGCCACGCCCAAGGTGTGCAGCCAGACATCGCGGAGCCATGCCTGCAAACCTGCGAGGAAATCGCCGCGTCGTCGCCGGTACTCGGCCTCGATGGCGGCGGTGAGCTCGTCCTCCCAGCGATCGCGCTGGTCGGCCTCGGCGTCCGGATACCGCATCAGCGGCGACTGCGCGGTGAGCGCCTCCTCGATGGATTCCTTGGTCTTGGCCAGCGTGTTCAACAGCGAACCGAGAAGCCGGTAGCGGCCCATGAGGTCCGGCGAGGCGGGCTTCGCGAGGTCGGCGAACTGGCCGACCCATCCGGCCACCGCGTCGTCCACCCGGACCGATCCGCTGGCGAAGCTGAGGCGCTGGCAGCGCGAGAGGATCGTCTCGAGCAGCCGGTCGGGCTCGGTGCTGAGCAGGATGAGCACGGAACCGGCGGGCGGTTCTTCGAGCGTCTTGAGGAAGGCGTTGGCCGCGCTGGTGTTCATGCGGTCCGCTCCGGCGAAGACGGCGACCTTGTGGGCGGCCTCGGTCGTCTTGAGGTTCATCCGGTCGATCACGTCGCGGGTCTGGGCGACGCTGATGACGCGGGATTTCATCTCCGGCCGGATCCACACGACATCCGGATGGTTGCGCGAGGCGATGCGGCGGCAGTTGTTGCAGTCGCCGCAGGCGTCCACCGGGACGCCGTTCTCGCCGCGGGTGGGCGGCCGGAGGCAGTTGAGCGTCTGGGCGAGCTTGCGCGCGGCGTCCTCGAGCACGCCGAGGTCGTCGCCGAGGAAGAGGTACGCGTGGGCGAGCCGGCCGCGGCCGAGGCTGCGGCGGAGCAGTTCGGCGGCGCTCTGGGCGCGGGTCTCGTTGCGCGGCTCGGCGGACATGGAGACGGGTGTTTAGCAGCGGGTGCCGCTGGGCCACAAGGCTGGCCGTCGCCGGAGTCACCGGATGGCGCGGTCTGACGTCTTGGCGCCGAGGGCAGCTGCGCGTCCTGGGCTTCGCCCAAAGCGGCAGCTCCGCTCCGCATCGCCGCCGCGCTCCAAAACTTCGCGGAGGACGACCGGTTCATGGGCAGAAGGAAAGCCGTCGGTGTCCCGGACGCCCGTCCGCTCATGCCCGCCCAAAGCAAGAAGACCGGAGGGGCGGAGCTATCGACAGACAAGGATGGCCACCGGCTCTTGTGGCCTGAAATCCCGGGTTGGATCCGGGCGTCGCGTCGCTACCGTGTGACCGCCTTCCGTCATGCAACATCCCGGACTCGTCGAGACGCACCGCGTCGGGCTCCACACCCACGAGCAGATCGTGCGCGTGTCGGAATGCGTCTCGCTCGCGACGCACGGCATCGCCCACGTCGGCGTCGCCGATGCCGCGGCGCCGTACACGATGGTGCGGACGGACCTTCCCGGCTCGCACTTCCTCGCCTGTTTCTCGGGCGAAGGGCGGATTCTGCTGGACGGCCGTTGGCAGCGTTGCGTCGCGGGCATGGCCTGTCTCGCGCCGCCGCACGTGCTCCACGCGTTCCATGCGGTGCCGGGCAAGCGCTGGGGCTTCGCCTGGGTCCGCTACGACACCGTGGCCGGGCACGGGCCGTCGATCAGCTCGTCCGCGCCGGTGCTGGCGAAGTTCCCGGCGGAACCGCTGCGCGCCGCGGTCGAGGGTCTCTTCCACGAGCAGGCCGGCGGCGCCCAACCCGCGGCCCTCCACCACTGGGTCGAGCTCGTCCACGGCTACGTCGCGCGGTTCGCCCGGCCGTGGCACGTGGAGGACCGCCTCGCGAAGCTCTGGGAAGCCGTCGCCGCCAAGCCCGGCGAGCCCTGGTCGCTCGGTGGTCTCGCCAAGTCCGCGCACTGCTCCGGCGAACATCTGCGGCGCCTGTGCCGTCGCCAGCTGGGACGCAGCCCGATGCAGCAGGTGACCTATCTCCGCCTGCGCCACGCCGCGACCCTGCTCACCGAGACCGACGACAAACTGGAAGTCATCGCCACCGCGGTCGGCTACGCGAACCCGTTCGTCTTCTCCAACACGTTCAAGAAATGGACCGGCTGGCGCCCGAGCGAATACCGCGCCCGGAAGAACGGGTGAACGAACTCCGCGCCGGAGGTCGTATGCGGTCCGAAGCCGTGGACCCGGCCCCCTATGCCGAGTTGCGCGCCGACGGGAGGGCGGACTTTCCAGTCCGCCCACGCCACCCTCGTCCACACGCTACGGCCTCTCGGGTGCGATTAGTGATTGGCGGACAGGAAAGCCCGCGGTCGAGAGGCGCGCCGAGGATATTGGACCTGGGGAGAATAAAAGGCGCTGGTAGGGCGAGGCTCCCGCCGAGCCGCTGAGCAAAGGGCGGCCCGTGAACTCGCAAGGGCTCAGCAGGAGCTTCGCCCTACCCTGCGGTCGGATGAAGGGTCGCAACCCGCATTTCCCCTCCCTTTCTCGTTCCGGCCGGCACTTGGCCTCCAATAACGGTCCGCCATTTCGGACCCCACTCACCGGCCCGTCGCAACGCTTGCGACGGGCGTCCGTTTCCCCACACTTCACAGCCATGACCCTCCGCGACAACGAGGTCGTCGAACTGACGACTCCCACCGGCCCGATGCGCACGCACCTCTTCCGGCCGCAGGCGGCAGGCCGTTACCCGGGCATCGTCTTCTACTCCGAGATCTTCCAGGTCACCGGTCCCATCCGGCGCACCGCGGCGTTGCTGGCGGGACACGGCTACGTGGTCGCGGTGCCGGAGATCTGGCACGAGTTCGAGGCGCCCGGATGCGTGCTGCCCTACGACCAGGGCGGCGCCGACCGCGGCAACGCGCTGAAGACCGAGAAAGAGCTGCGCGGCATCGACGGCGACACCCGCGCGGCGCTGGACTTTCTCAAGGAGCATCCGGCCTGCACCGGCAAGCTGGGCGCTCTCGGCATCTGCATCGGCGGACACCTGAGCTTCCGCGCCGCGGCGAAGAACGCCGACGTGCGCGCCGCGGTCTGCTTCTACGCGACCGACCTGCACAAAGGTTCCCTCAGCAAGACCGGCGACGACACCCTGGCCTGCGCGAAGGACATAGGCGGGGAGCTGCTGTTGGTCTGGGGCCGGCAGGATCCGCACGTGCCCCGCGAAGGCAGGAGGAAGATCTACGAGGCCGTCACCGATGCCGGCGTGGATTTCACCTGGCACGAGTTCAACGGGCAGCACGCCTTCCTGCGCGACGAAGGCCATCGATACGATCCGGAGCTGGCGCTGAAATGCCAGGGCCTCGCGCTGGAGCTGTTCCATCGCACGCTCGGCGAAGGCGACCTGCCTGCGGTCGCGGCCGGCGGCCCCGCGGAATCGCGGCACTGAGGCCGGGGAAGCCGGAGTTTTCATTTGGAAAACAAGAAAGCAGGAAACGGAACCTCTGTTCCTGCCTTCCTGTTTTCCAGATTCACCCCCCCTCTTCCTGCTGTGGTTCGGTCCGGATCGCGGCACTGAGGCGGAAGGGTGCTGGGTTGGACAGGATCGACAGGATGGACCGGATGAAACGGCGGCTTGCCCGACTCTTGGGAATCCATCACTGGGGCGCGGCAGGTACGGTTCTGTGATGAAGGCTTGGAGAAAGCCATTGGCTGCGGTAATTCCATGCCAGACAGCCCATGGACGACGACTTCCAATACGATGTGTTCCTGAGCCACTCGTCGAAGGACAAGGCGGTGGTGTACCCGCTGGCGGAGCGGTTGCGGGCGGACGGCCTGCCCCGGAACTCTCAACCATCAACTTTCAACTCTCAACCGCCTCCCGGCTCGGGCTGGGCGCAGTTGGGGTCCGGCACGTTCCGCTTTCGCGACCCGCTGAACAAGGATCGCCGCTTCCTTCCCCTGCGGCTCGACGACGCTTCTCGCGACAAATTCACTCAACACTGACCTATGGCCAAAGACGCAGTTTATCGAAGCGCGGAAAAGAAGATTGAAGAGGCGCAGCGCTCGGGGGCGAAGGTACTCGATCTCAGCTTCGGCTTCGGTGACGAGATGCCGAAACTCATCGAGCTGCCGGAGTCGGTGGGCCAGCTCACGCAGTTGCAGAGGCTGGACCTCTCCCGCAACCGACTGACGGCGCTGCCGGAGTCGCTCGGCCAGCTCACGCAGTTGCAGACGCTGGACCTAACAGGTTGCAAACTCGGTCAGGTACCGTCTTCAATCCGAGGTTTTAGGTTCCTCCGAAAACTGGTTCTTGATAGTAACGATCTCCGGCGGGTGCCTGATTGGATTTCGGAACATCAGTATCTCACGGAGCTCTAGGGCACTTCCAAAAACCACCGTTCGCGCAGGATGGGATAAGATGAGAAGATGTCGGGAGCCGGGATAAGAAGAGACTAGAAATCGGCCGTGCGGCCGGGGTGATATGAAGAGTCGAAGCGTGTGACGGTTTGGGATGAT
>JBBRQL010000070.1:0-17484 GCA_038226425.1 Verrucomicrobiota bacterium | reverse complement strand
GGGTTGGATCCGGCGAGAGACCACGCCGCAGAGCTCCGGGCTGATGCTCGGGCACCTGGTCGACCACATCGACCACATGTGCCAGCTCGCGGGGAACGCGCTCCATGTCGGCATCGGGTCGGACCTCGACGGCGCGTTCGGCACGGAGCAGACGCCGCAGGACCTCGGCACGATCGCCGACCTGCAGAAACTCACCGGCCTGCTCGCCGCGCGGGGCTATGCAGAGGACGACATCCGCGGCATCTTCCACGGCAACTTCCTGCGCGTCCTGCGCACGGCCCTCCGATGAACACCGCCCCGACGACCGACCTCCTCGCCCTCGGCGAAGTGATGGTGCGCCTCTCGCCGCCCGGGCACGGACGCCTCGAGTTCTCGCGCACGCTCGAAGTGGACGTCGGAGGCGGCGACTACAACGTGGCCTACGCCTGCGCGCGCTTCGGGCTCCGCGCCGGCTTCATCACCCGGCTGCCGGACAACGAGGTCGCGCGGATCATCCGCGCGCACGCGGGCGCCGTCGGGCTCGACCTGCGCCACACGGTCTTCGATCCATATGACGGCGTCGGCAAGAACGGTCGCGTCGGGCTGTACTTCGCGGAGATCGGCGTCGGTCCGCGCGGCGGGACCGCGATGTTCGACCGCGGGCATTCGAGCGCGAGCCGGATGAAGCCGGCCGACGTCGATTGGGAACGCGTGTTCGCAGGGTGCCGGTGGTTCCATTGCGGAGGGATCTTCCCGGTCTTGTCGGAAAGCTGCCGCGAGACGTTGCGGGCGGCGGTCGATGCGGCTCGACGGCTCGGGGTCGGCTTCAGCTACGACCTGAACTTCCGCTCGAAGCTCTGCACTCCGGCACAGGCCGCGGAGGTGAACCGCGAGTTCGCGGCGCAAGCCGACCTGTTGCTCGGCAGCGCGGAAGGTTTCGCCGCCTTGCTCGGCATGGCGCCGACGGGGATGGACGAGCGCGCCTTGGTGGACGGCCTGGCAGCGGCGTTCCCCGGGCTGCGCTCGGTGGCGGCCACGAAGCGGACGGTCCGCAGCGGATCGCGCCACGATTTGGGCGGCTGGCTCTGGCGCGACGGCGAACTGCGGGTCGGACGCGGATGGCTCGACGTGGAGATCGAGGACCGCATCGGCAGCGGCGACGCGTTCGCCGCCGGGATCCTCTTCGGGCACCTGACCGGGCGCACGCGCGGATCGACGCTGTCGCTGGCCCTGGCCCACGCGGCGCTGGTCCACACCACGCGCGGCGACACCTCGCAGTTCACCTTGGAAGAGATCGAGCGCGCGGCGAGCGAGGACGTGTCCGCGTTGCAACGCTGATGGCAATGATGCCCAATCCTGTGCCGACCGTTGTGTCTTCACAAAGAACCGCCACTGCCGATGAGGTCTGCTTCTTCGGCCTCGCCCGACGCCGCACCGTCTGGCTGCCGACTTGGCGAGCCGGCCTGCTGTCCGTCGTTGTGCTGGCGATCGCAGGCGCCGTCTTTGTGAAGACGCTCCATCCGTTCTTGGAGATGACGCAACGGGCCGGCGGAGGAGTGTTGGCGGTCGAGGGATGGGGACCGGACTTCTCGTTCCGCGCCGCCGCCGAAGAATTCAGCCGAGGAGGGTACAGCCAGCTCGTTGTCACCGGTGGCCCGATCGAGAAAGGCGCCCCGTTCATCGGCCAGGACACCTACGCCGGGCTCGGCGCAGCGACGATCGGGAGCATGACCGGCCGGACCAATCTCGCGATTGCCGTCCCGGCGCCGGAGGTGAGGACGGACCGGACCTACGCTTCGGCGGTCGCGCTCCGGAAGTGGCTGTCGCGGTCCGGTCCACTTCCCAAGAAGCTCGACGTGCTCACGACCGGGGCTCATGCGCGGCGGACTTGGATGCTGTTCCGCACGGCATTCCCTGGGACGGTGGAAGTAGGCGTCATCGCGGTGCCGGACGACCGGTACGATGCGTCCCGCTGGTGGACCTCCAGCGACGGGTTCAGGACCACCACATCGGAGTTCATCGCCTACCTCTACGCGAAGTTCCTGTTCCGGGCCCCGCGGGAGTAGGCCTGTCTGATGGACTTTCGGCACAAGCGGTTACGGACACGTCACGGAACGGCGGTCTTCTCCCCCTGCCCGGCGTGGAACAAATATGTCTGCACAGAGCGGGATTTCTGTTACGTTGTCCGCTTGAACGACGTGAAAACCGAAAAGACCAGCGCACAGACCATCTTCCAGAACGGACAGATCTGGAAGATGGTGGACTCCAGCCTGCAGATCGATCTCGTTGGAAAGACCTTGGTCCACTACAAGCATTACAAGGGCGAGACCAAGCGCGCTCCCGTGTCGTTGGCGAGCAAAGAGGTCCTCGCGAAGTTCCTGAAACAGAACAAGGCCGTCCTCACCAAAGCCGCCCCGGCCAAGGCTGCCGCCAGCAAGGGCTGAGCGGCCGTTCCCGCGATCTGGTGCCGGTCGACGGCGCCTTGTCGACCATCGACCAGAGCTGTCCGTCGCAGCCGGTCGTGCGCTGGTACTGGTTTTCTCCGTGGCCTGACCGTGTCGGCCCGGTGCCGCAAGGACCGGACTGAAGCTGCTTCACGGGAACGTCGACACTTCTTCGCTCGCGTCCATGGCTGCCAGAGCTTCCATGATCTCGTCGGCGATCTCCTGGTAGATGACCTTCAAGCGAGGCTTGGCACACGTCTCGGCTTCGGCACGAAGCTCGGCGAACAGGAGCGGTCGCCCGAACTTGATGGTGATCTTCCCCGGCCGCGGCAGCAGTCGATGCCTTCCGTACGACTCGAACGCCCCGAAGATGCGCACCGGCACGACCGGGGCCTTCGACTTGATCACGGTCAGCCCGACACCGGATTTCGCCGGTTGAAGCGAGCCGTCCGGCGAACGGGTGCCTTCCGGGAAAAGCACGACACATCCGCCGGCCGTGAGACGGTCGAGGATCGCCTTCAACCCCGCGCCGCCGTTCTGGCGGTCCACCGGGACGGCCTGCAAAGTGCGGACCAGCCATCCCAAGCCAGGCTTCTTGAACAAGGTGTCCCTCGCCAGGCAATTGACCGTCCGCTCGACCACCGCGCCGATCATCGGAGGATCCGAGAAAGCCACATGGTTCGACGCCAGGATCACCGGTCCCGTCGGCGGGACGCGGTCGACGTTCAGGCCGCGCATCCCGAACCACGCCCGGAACACCGGTACGGCGATCCACCGCAACCGACGGTAGAAGGGCGGCAAGGGAGCGGGACGTGTGGGCTGAGGCTCGGTCGTCATCGGCGGGCGGATTGAACACCGGACCCGCCCAGACGCGAAGCTTGGAACATCCAGCGATCGGCGCCGGCGGGGTCCGCTTCCCGGTCAGGGTCTCGAAGAACGGTCATGCCACTTCCACGCGCAGACCGTCGTGGGCCAACCACACTCCGTCGGGCAACTCCGCTTGGTCGCGGTCGTGGTCGTAGTCGTGGGTCAGATGCGTCAGGTACGTCCGGTCCGCGCCGATCCGCCGCGCGGTGGTCAACGCCTCGTCGAGGCACATGTGCGTCGGATGCGGCGCGGGACGCAGCGCGTCGAGCACGACCACTTCGATCCCGTGGAGCTGCCGCACCACTTCGTCCGGCACTTCCTTGCAATCGGTCAGATAGGCCATCCGCGGCCCGTGGCGCTGGGCGAAGAGATATCCCGTCGAGAGGATCCGGCCGTGCGGCAGCGCGAAGGGCGTGACCGTCAGGTCGCCCACCTCGAACGGCCCGGTGACGGTCCGCGGCTCCGGATGGAAGTAGCCCTTCGGGATCGGCCGTCCGTCGAACGCGTAGGCGAAAACCCGGCCGAGCGCCGCCAAGGTCTCCTCCGAGCCGTAGACCGGCAGCGGCCCGCCCCGCAGGTCGCAGACGCGGCGGCAATCATCGAGGCCCATGATGTGGTCGGCGTGCGCGTGGGTGAACAGCACCGCGTCGAGATAGCCGAGCCCCTCGCGCAGCATCTGCGTCCGGAAGTCCGGCGTGGTGTCCACGACCAGCTTCGTCCCGGGCGTCTCGACGTAGACCGAGGGACGGAGCCGGTGGTTCCGCGGGTTGGCGAGGAAGGCGGGAGGATACTCCTTGCCGATGACCGGGACGCCCTGCGACGTGCCCGAGCCGAGGAAGCGGAACGAGAACGACATCGTCGTCGGACGATGCCGGGCGCAGATTCCGGTTGGCAACCGGCGATTGAAGATCGGAAATGTCGCCGCCGTGCTCACCGCGCTCCGCATCAAGAACCTCGCCCTCGTGGCCGACCTCACGCTGGAGCTGCGCCCCGGCCTGTGCGTCATCACCGGCGAGACCGGCGCCGGCAAATCGGTCATCCTCGGCGCGATCGACCTCGTGCTCGGCCAGCGCGCCGACCGCTCGGCCATCCGCAGCGGCGCGGACGCCTGCACGGTCGAGGCCGTGCTCGACGTCCGGGGCCTGCGGGCACCGCTCGGCGCGTTCCTCGGCGAGAACGGCCTGGAGCCCTGCGACGACGGGCAGCTCGTGCTCAAGCGCACCTTCACCGCGGCCGGCACGAACCGGCAGTTCGTCAACGGTTCGCCCACCACGCTCGCCACGCTCGCCGCGCTCGGCGAATGGCTCGTCGACCTGCACGGGCCTCATGAGCACCAGTCGTTGCTCCAGCCGGCGAAGCAGCTCGCGATCCTCGACGCCTTCGGCGGGCTAGGCCCGGAGCGCGACGCCTTCGCCGTGCGGGTCCGGCGCCGCGCCGGGATCGAGGCGGAGAAGGCGGCGCTCATCGTGGACGAACGGACGTATGCCCAGCAGCTCGATCTGCTGCGCTTCCAGACGCGCGAGATCACGGAAGCGAGACTGCGCCCCGGCGAAGCGGAGGAGATCGAGGCCGAGTTCAACCGCGCCAGCAACGCGGCCAAGCTCCTCGGTCTCTCGCAGGCCGCCCTCGGCGCGCTCGGCGAGGACGACGACGCGATCCTCATCCGCCTCGGCGCGCTCGGCCGCGTGCTGCACGACCTGCACCGGCTCGATCCCGCCGCGGCCCCGCTCGCCGAAGCCCAAGGCCAGGCGGTGTCCATGCTCCGCGACCTCCAGGCCGACCTCGCCCGCTACGCCGACAAGATCGAGGTCGATCCCGCGCGGCTCGCCGAGGTCGAGGCCCGCCTCGACCTCATCCACTCGCTCCAGCGAAAGTACGGCGGATCGCTCGCCGAAGTGATCGAGACCGGCGCCCGCGCCGCCGAGAAACTCGCCGCGCTCGAAGGCCGCGACCAAGAGGTGGCCCGCCTCGACGGAGAGCTTGCCCGGCTCGACGCCGAGCTCGACGCCGCGGGCCGCGCGCTCTCCGCCGGACGGAAGAAACTCGTCCCGAAGCTCTCGAAGTCGGTCGCCAAGGAACTTTCGGCGCTCGGGTTCAAGCAGAGTTCTTTCGACGTCCGACTCACGTGCCGCGCGCCCCGTCCGGACGGGACGACCGCCCACGTCCCGACCGGGCACGACGACATCGAGTTCCAGTTCGCCCCGAACCCCGGCGAACCGGCCCGCCCCCTCCGGGCCATCGCCTCCAGCGGCGAGCTCGCCCGCGTGATGCTCGCGCTCAAGACCGTCCTCGCCGCCGAGGACGAGGTGCCGGTGCTCGTCTTCGACGAGGTCGACGTCAACGTCGGCGGCGAGACCGCGACCGCCGTCGGCGAGAAGATGCGCCAGATCGCCAGGACGCATCAGGTCCTCTGCATCACCCACCTCGCGCCGGTCGCCGCCCACGGCGACGCGCATTACGTGGTCAGCAAATCCGTCGTCGGCGGCCGCACCGAATCGCAGATCGTGCTGCTCGATGACGACGGACGCGTCGAAGAATTGGCGCGCATGCTCGGCGGCGCCACGACGGCCTCGCGACGGCACGCCGAGGAGATGCTCAAGGCGCGCTGACGCCGTTCACGGCGCGTAGTGCGGCGGCTTCTGGTTCGTCTCTCGGACGCGTTCGAGGTCCTGCGACTGCACGGCCTCGTCGATCTGGCCGAGCCGCTTCTGGAGCCGCGAGAGCAGCTTGCCCTGGTCGATGGCCACGCCGTTCAGCTCGTCGTATTGGCGCTCGAGATGGGCGTGGTCCGCCTCCAGTTTCGCCAGACGGGCGGCAAGTTCGGTCAGGTTCATAGTTCGTCTTGGCGATCCGCGTAGAAGAGCCGCCAGGCGCGATCGTAGTCGGCCTCGGGCAGCAGCACCTTGGCTTCGCGGTCTAGGTCGTCGTCGTCCGGAGCCTCCGGGTCGGTGAATTCTTGGATCGCGGCGATGCCGTGCTTCTCCAGCCACACGACGAGCAGCTCAGTCTTGATGACCGGACCGGTGAAGAACTCGCGCATGGCGGGACAATCGGCGAGTTGCCTACGGCGGCGCAACGCTCCTTCTCGGCCGGCCTTCTCGACTCAGCCGACCCTTCTATCGGACCTGAGTTTGAATCTGGAAAACAGGAAGGCAGGAATGCCACGCGCGGGACGGGGTCGATCGCGACGCCGCAGACCGCCACGTCACGTCACCGTCTCCAAGAGTCCGATCGAGGCCGGCGGACATCCCGTTCCCCTCTTCTTCCTGTTTTCCCTGCCTTCCAGATTCTCCCTCACCGGCGCACCGGCATCAGCGCGAAGTGCAGGAGCAGCCAGAGAGGCACCGCGAAGACCGCGATCGCGCACACCCGGGGCCACGACCACACAAGATAGCCGGATTGGATCGGGAAGATGGCGATCATGAAGTACGCGCCGGACCGCGTGTGGCCGAGGAACCGCATACCTTTCGGATACCGCCGCCGCAACCCGCTCCACAACGCCAGCGCGCCCAGGACCAGCACGAGCAAGGTGACGCCGGTGTTCACCGCGAGCAGCGCCTCGGTGCCGAGGTGCGGAAGCTGGGCGCGTCCGTGCCCCGTCGCGACCCACCCCCAATGCGCTCCCGCCCATAGCAGCGCGAAGCCGGTCTGGATCGCCGTGCTGAACGACGCCCGCGACGAGGTCAGCTCGTTCACCGCCCAGCTGAAATAGAGCGGGACGATGCCCCAGACGAGCTCCTCGTGGTGGAACGGAACACGGATCAGCTCGATGAAGGTGGCCCAAAGGGGGTGCGGCACGCGGCGAGTGTGTCGGACCGCCACGACAGGGAAAGCCGTTTGACACCGAGGGAGCGCCGACTAACGTGACTCGTAACCGGACGGATTCAGTCCGGTTCAAGAAAAGAACCCCGAGATGCAAGTCACCCGCGCCAGCGAATACGCCATGCTCGGCCTTCTCGCCCTCACCCGGCGAGGCCCGGCCGAGGTCGCGATGCTGGACGTGATAGCCCGAGAGGAGGACGTGCCGGTGAGCTTCCTCGGCAAGATCTTCCAGAGCCTCGCCCGCGCCGGCCTCGTGAAATCCAGCCGAGGATCCGGCGGAGGGTTCGTGCTGACCCGGTCCCCGGGGCTGATCACCGCGCTCGAAGTCATCGAGGCCGTCGAAGGCCCGGTGGCGCTGACCCGTTGCCTCGACGAAGAGGCAGGCTGCGAGCACGCCGGGGGCTGCGCGCTGTGCAGCTTGTTCTCCGAGGCGCAGGACAAGGTCAAAGAAGTCTTCGCCGGCACCACCGTGGCCCAGCTTGCCGGCCGGCACATCCCCGCCGGCCTCGTGAAGGACGCCCAAGCCCGCTCCCGTGCGCCGATCGTCTTCCGCCCGCAACGGCCCGCCGCGACCTTGCCCGCCGCGACCTTGCCCCACGCGACCTTGCCCCACGCGACCTCGCCCCACGCGACCTTGCCCCACGCGACCTTGCCCCACGTGGCCGCGACCACCTGATCTTCCCATCCACGCACTTCGAACTTTCAACTGACTTGGACCTATGAGCGATACCTACACCCTCTACAACCCGACGGTCATGGAACACTTCATGAACCCGCGCAACATGGGCGACATCAAGGACGCCGACGGCGTGGGCGAGGTCGGCGCCGCCGCCTGCGGCGACATCATGAAGATCTCCATCAAGATCAAGGACGGCAAGATCGAGGACGCGCGCTTCAAGACCTTCGGCTGCGGCTCGGCCATCGCCAGCTCCAGCATGGCCACCGAACTCATCAAGGGCCGCACCATCGCCGAGGCGATGGACTTCTCCAACCAGGAGGTCGTGGACGCCCTCGGCGGCCTGCCCCCGGTGAAGATCCACTGCTCCGTCCTCGCCGAGGAAGCCCTCAAGGCCGCCCTCGAAGATTACGTGAAGAGGCACCCCGAGGCCGCCGCCCGCGCGGGCAAGGCCGAGGCCATCGCGGCCTGAGGCTTGAACTCCGGTCGGCGTTTATTCGGTCCGCCGGCTTGCACCCTCGTTGCCATGAGCACCGTCGCCGAAATCAAGGAAGCCATCTTGGAACTGCCCGAGTTCGAGCGCAGGGGACTGCGCGACTGGGCCAATGAAGCCATCGCTGACGATCCGGAAGGCTATACCGGCGACGGTCTGCCGATCGCCGAGACCAAACGAAAACTGGATGAAGCTGCCCGAGGCACATTTCGCCAGTGGTCGGAGGCTGATTGGCAGCGGCTCCACGAAGCGGTGAGATGACTCCGGTCTTGGAGCAGTCGGAAGAAGTGTTCTGCGATTTACAGGTCCTGTCCTGCCATTTCTGCGGTTTCAGCGCGGATGCGGCACACCGGTTCCTGACGGCTGCCAGGCAGGAATTCGAGTTCATCGCCACGAACCCAGAACTGGGACGCCTACGTCCCGAGTTCGGCCACGAAGGGCTGAGGTCACGCCCCCTTCGCGGGCATCGCAAACACCTCGTGTTCTATTTCACAACTCCTGAGCGTGTGCGCATCTGGCGGCTGTTGCATGGCGCACGCGACTTGGGTTCAATCCTAGGAGCCTGATCTTTATGCGCCACGTCTTCCTCGACCACCAGTCCAGCACGCCCGTCCTGCCCGAAGTCTTCGACGCGATGAGGCCCTACTTCACCGAGGCCTTCGGGAACCCGTCGTCGCTCCACCAGCACGGCCTGCGCGTCCGCGACGCCCTCAAGAAGGCTCGCCAGCAGATGGCCGCGTTGATCAACGCCGACAGCGAGGAGGAGATCTTCTTCACCTCCGACGGCACCGAGTCCGCCAACCTCGCCATCAAGGGCGTCGCCTACGCCAACGAGCGCAAGGGCAAGCACCTCGTCATCTCCGCCACCGAGCATCCGAGCGTCATCAACTCCATCGAGTTCCTCGAGAAGCAGGGCTGGACCTGCACCCGGGTCGGCGTCGACGTCGAAGGCGTCATCAAGCTCGACGAGCTCCGCGCAGCCATCACCCCCCAGACCGTCCTCGTGGCCGTCCACCACGTGAACCACGATATCGGCACCATCCAGCCGATCCGCGAGGTCGGCAAGATCTGCGCCGAGAAAGGCGCGCCTCTCTACGTCGATTGCGAGGCGAGCGCCGGTTGGCTGCCGGTCGATGTGAAGGAATCCGGCGCGTCGCTGGTGAGCTTCTCCCCGCACCGGTTCTACGGCCCGAAGGGGGTCGGCGTGCTCTACCGCAACAAGAAGGCCCGCATCGTCTCGATGATGCACGGCGGCGTGCAGGAAGGCGGGCGCCGCGCCGGCACCGAGAACGTCCCGGCCATCGTCGGCGGCGGGGTCGCGGCCGAGATCGCCCTCACCCAGCTGGCCGAACGCCAAGCCCACACGGCACGCCTACAGAAACGCCTGTGGGACGGACTGAAGTCGAAGATCACCTACATCAAGCTCAACGGCGCCGAACCCGGCCCGAAGCGCATCTCGACGAACCTCAACCTTTCGACCGAATTCATCGAGGGCGAGGGACAGCTCCTGCTCTGCGACCTCAACGGCATCGCCGTCGCCAGCGGTTCGAGCTGCGTCAGCAAGTCGCTCAAGGTCTCCCACGTGCTCAGCGCCATCGGCCTCGACCACGCGCTCGCGCAAGGCAACATCATCATGACCCTCGGCATGATGAACACCGACGAGGACGTCGACTACACGGTCGAGACCTTCGCCAAGATCGCCACGAAGCTCCGCGGCATGTCGCCGATGTGGGACGAGTTCGAGCGCGGCATCATCGATTCGGTCATCGCCCCGACCGGCCGCGGTAAATCCTTCTCCCAGCACGCCGCCGACGTCTCCGGCAAAGCAGCGCACTGAGGAGACCACGGAACGAGGGATCCGAGGCACGAGGGACATCGGGCGTCCGATGTCCCTTTCCGCCAAGCGGCCGGCGGGGATCAGGCCGGCACGAGGTCTTCGTCTTCTTTCTCGGCGGTCCGGAGGATCTCATCCTCCTCGTCGAGCAACGGGGCGAAGCGCTCGGAGTTGAACCCCAGCTCACCGTTCAGGCCGGACCTTAGCGACGGATCGGCCGGGTTGCGGATCTCTTCGAGGAGCACGCCGATCTCGCCGTCCTTCTTCCCGCTCTCGTCCTTGGTGTAGCTGCCCCGGCCGATGTAGATCGCCCGGACGGTGTAGACCGAATCCTTCTTCGGGAACCGGTCGAACAACTCGTGCGCATGCGGCGGGAACTCGTCGTCGATGCAAACCACTCTCTGGCCCTTCTGGAACATGCGCCCGGACGATGGCTGAACCTAGGGAGAGGCACCAGCCCGGAGGTTCCGCCCCGCCATGGCATCGTCGGAGAGCGGCGCGGGGCCCGGGGCGTCCGAGTGGACTGATAGCAGGCCGACCAAGCGGCCACGGTCACTTCGCGGGCGGGGCCGCCACGTCGGATCCGGCCGACGAGGGCACCTTGGGAGCAAGCGAGGTCAACTCGAGCCCGGCTTGGTCACGAAGCCGGGTGCTGTAGCCGGGCAGCTGCTTCTTGAGCTCCACCGCCACCAGTTCGTCGCGGATCCCCGTCTTCACCTCGTCGAACGGCCGGACAGAAGCCGGGGTCTTCTCGATGAGCTTGACCAGATGATAGCCGTAATGGCTCGCCACCACGTCGCTGATCTGGCCGGGCTTCATGCTGAACGCGGCGGCCTCGAGCTCGATCACCATCTGGCCCCGCGCGAAGGTGTATTCACCGCCCCGCGCCCTCGACGCCGTGTCGTCACTGGACTGCCGGACCAGGCCGGCGAAATCTTCGCCCTTCTCGGCGCGCGCGCGCAGCGCCGATGCCGTCTTGAGCTTCTCTTTCTTCGCCTCCTCCGAAAGTTCCTGGCCGGTGGCCAAATCGCGGGTGGAGACGAGCAGCTGGGAGATCCGCACGGATTCCGGCTTGGTCCACCGCTCGGGAGCATCCGCGTAGACCTTCCGCACCTGATCGTCGGTGATGGCGATCTTGGACTTCAACTCGCGTTCGACGACCGTGGTGGCGAGGGTCTCTAGGAATTTCTCCTTCAGGAAGACGGGCTCCGTGTATCCCGCCCGGATGATGCGGCGCAGGAAACCCTCATCGTCCCCGGCTTCGTCGCGCAGCCCGCGGACGAACGCATCGGACTCGAATCGGGCCCGCGTCCTGTCCACATCGGTCGCGCGCGCCTCGCACAGCTTCACGAAGATGATCTGGTCGAGGACTTGCGCCTGGAACTGCTCGCGCCGTTCGGGTGCGAGCAGTTGTCCGACGTTCATCAGACCGGTCTGGATCCGCTCGTAGACCTGGTCCAGGTCCCGTCGCGTGATGGTCACGCCTTTGCCTTTCGCCAAAACGTCCGCAGGTCCTGCGACGGTCGCCGCAGCAGGCACGCCCGCGGCATCCGCGGCCAAGACCCCGGAGGCGAGCACCAGAGCCAACATGCCGGCGACGAGCGGTTCTCGGAGGAAGATTCGCATTGGTGTAAGGAAGTTGCCCCAGACCGATGCGGGACGCAACGGTCAGGCTTGGATCGGCACCCGGTACGCGCTACCCATCGCGCGATGAACGCGACCGAGCAAGCCGTCCTCGACCAGTTGCTGGTCCTCGAATCCGCCGTCGCCGGGATGCGGACGGCACCCGCCAAGCCGGACCTCCGGCCGATCTTGGCCAGGCTGGACGCGGCGGTCGGGCGGCTCCCTTCGGGCACCGCTCCCGAGCTCCTGCATTACCTCCACAAGCGGAGCTACGAGAAGGCGCGCCTGTTCTTGCAGGGCCGCGACGCCGAGAACGCGGCCGGCAACTGCGGCCATCGCTGAAGCAGCCCGAGGCACCGGACCGCCACCGCCCCATGTCATCCGGAACCATCGCCGCGATCGCCACGCCCCTCGGTGAAGGCGGGCTCGCCGTCATCCGCGTCTCCGGCCCGGATGCGGTCGGCGTGGCGGAACAGATCTTCGTGCCCGCCGGCAAACGAGCGGTCCGGCCAGGTGCCGCGGCGACCCATACGGTCCACTACGGTCACATCGTGCGCGACGGTCGGCGCATCGACGAAGTGCTGCTCACGATGTTCCGCGCTCCGCGGACGTTCACCCGCGAGGACACCGTCGAGATCTCCTGCCACGGCGGCGTGCTCGTCACACGGCTCGTGCTCGAGGCGGTCCTGGCCGCCGGAGCGCGCGCGGCCGGCCCTGGAGAGTTCACCCTGCGCGCCTTCCTCAACGGCCGGATCGACTTGGCGCAGGCGGAAGCCGTCGCGGACCTCATCCATGCGCGGACGGAACTCGCGCTCGACGCAGCGAACGAACAGCTCGCCGGGACGCTTTCCCGCCGCATCCAGACGCTCCGCGACGACCTGATGCGGACGTTGGCGCACATCGAGGCGCATATCGATTTCCCCGACGAGGACATCTCGCCGGACACCCACGGGACGTTGCTCGGCCGGCTCGACCAGGGCGACAGGCTCATCACCGAACTCCTGAGGACCGCCAAGGAAGGGCAGGTCCTCCGACGCGGGATCCGGGCCGCGATCATCGGCCGCCCCAACGCGGGGAAATCGTCGCTGTTGAACCAGTTGCTCGGCCACGATCGCGCGATCGTTTCTCCGGTCGCCGGCACGACCCGCGACACGGTCGAGGAGACCGCCGATGTCCGAGGGATCCCGGTGGTCTTCATCGACACCGCTGGACTGCGCGAGACCGACGATGATGTGGAAGCAGAAGGCGTCCGCCGGAGCCGTGCCGCGCTCATGAAGGCGGAACTGGTCCTGCACGTCCTCGACGCTTCGGGACCGTTGACGGAGGACGACCGAAGCCTGCTCGCGGAAGCCTCGGGAAGGCCACGGGTCCTCGTGCTGAACAAGGCCGACCTGCCTATGGCACTCCAACTTCCGGACGGCTTGGCGGGCGTCGCGACAAGCTGCTCCACCGGGGAGGGGATCGAGGCGGTCAAGGACGCGATCGAACAGACCGTGTGGAGCGGCCGTGTGTCGTCGGCCCCGTCGCAGATCGCGGTGAGCGCACGGCACGCGGACGCACTGCGCCGGGGGCAGAGCTCGATGCAGCGCGCGGCGGCCGAGTTGCGCGGCGGATCTTCCCTCGAACTGGTCGCCATCGACCTGCGCATGGCGGCGGACGCGGTCGGCGAGATCGTCGGGAAGACGACGACCGACGACCTGCTGGACGCGATCTTCTCCCAGTTCTGTCTCGGCAAGTGACGACGCCAGGTCCCTCGGACCGGATCGGCCGCAAACGGGCATCCGGAAACGGGCACCCGGAAACGGAAACGCCCGCCGGAAAGGCGGGCGTCATGGACCTTCAGGTCGTCCGGATCAGACCCCTTTGTCGCCGATCGCCTCGACAGGGCAGCCTTCCATGGCTTCCTTGCAGGCCTTCTCTTCGTCGGCGCTCTCGGGCTGCTTCTTGACGTAGCTGTAGCCGCCGTCGTCGAAGCGGGTGAAATTCTGGGGAGCGGTCTCGCGGCAGAGGTCGCAATCGATGCACTGGTTGTCGACGAAATACTTGCCGGTGACGTTCTCTTGGTAGCGGTTGGCGAGGTCAGCCATAGTCAGTTTCTGTTTAAAGTTGCGAAATCCGGGCAGATATATGGTGTCGCGGCCCCGTTGCGGCAAGCTGCATTTTGGCGGCCGTCATCGATCGATCGGCCGCAGGTCCACGATCTCCCCCGGCAGGACCGCCAGACCGGGCGGGACGCTGACCACGATCGGCCGGCCGTATTCCACCGCCCCGTTCGGCGCCTTCATCGGGAGGAGCTCGGCCAGGATGGGCTCCAACTGCGCGCCGATCGCGATGATCTGTCCCTGCCCGGATGCGCGGCGATGCGACCGCGCCCTGACCTCGACCGGTTGATTGATCCGGGGCTCGTAGGTGAGCGGCTGGCGGAGGTACGCCACGATGCGGTCGGCAGCGACGGCGCTGACGGTGAGGATCGCTTCACCGGCGGCGACGCTCTCGTTGACCCGATGGTTGACCACGCTCACGACGCCGTCGATCGGGCAGACGAGCGGCAAGGGCGCCAGCTGCGCCTCCAGCAGGTCGAGGTTCCGCTGTTCCACGTCCATCGCCGCCTTCACCGAGCCCGGCATGCCGTCCACGGACGGCGACGGATCCGCCGGCTTGACGGATCGGATGGCGATCTCGGCCTCGGCGAGCAGCTTGGTCTGCTGGTCGATCTTGGTGCGGGTGATCTCGACGTTCTTGCGGGCGAGGTCCAGCGAGGCTTGGCTGATGAGCTGGTCGGAGAAAAGTTTCTGCGCCCTGGCGAACTCGGCCTCGTAGTAGGTCAGATCGCTCTTGGCGGTGGCCAAAGAGAGCCGTTGCTCCAGCCATCGGAGCCTCAGGTTCTCGTAGCTGATGCCGTTGTTCCCAAGGCGGAGCTCCGGCACGGGCGACATCCGGATCAACTCCATCCGGGCCTTGCTCAGGGCCAGGTTCGCTTGGAGGACCTTCGGATCGGCCACGAGGACGCGGCCCAGCAGCTGGCCTTTGCTCACCCGCTCCATGTGGCGGACGTCGAGCTCGACGATACGGCCGGCTTGCGGGGCGGCGACCGGGGCCCTCACCGCCTCCACTTCGCCGACGAGCGACGATGGCCCGACATAGTTGCGCCAGGTGACGGCGGTCAGCCCGAGCACCGAGGCGAACACGATGTACGGCATCACCGTGACGCGGAATTCGCGCCACACAGTGCCGGGAGGACTCGGGATTCTTGGTAGCTTGTCCATCGGTCAGACTTCGGATTCGTCCTCGGCCTTGAGGCTGGTCACCCGGGAGACGCCCGGGAACGACCTCAGCTCGGTCACCAGCTCGTCCATTCGCCCGGTGTCGCGCAGGAGCAGACGGTAGCTGAGGTCGGAGCCGTCGTATCCCGTGTTGCTCCGCTGGCTGGCGAGCTGGGTCCTGCGGGCGTGACGGTCGAGCAGGCCGGCGAGGTCCGGTAGGTCGCCCAAAGGCCGCGCCCAGTGGAGGTTGAGGATCAGGTCGTACCGGTGCCGCGCGCCGAAGCGGGACCAGTGCAGGTACATCATGAGGGCCGCGAACACCAAGGTGGCCAGGACCGCGGTGCTGAACTTCCTTGTTCCGCAGGCCATGCCCACGGTGATCGATGCCAAGATGTACGTGGCGTCGAGCGTGTCACGGAGGACGTTACGGAAGCGGACGATGGCGAACACCGCCATCAGGCCGAACGCGACGAGGATGTTGTTCGCCATCACCATCATCACGACGGAGACGATGATGCAGAGCACGATGAGCGCGTTGACGAACGAGCGGGAGTAGCTCAGGCCGCTATGGCAGGCCATGTAGACCCAGGCGACGACATGCCCGCACAGGAAGGCAAGCATCAGCCCCAGGAGCATCCCTTCCAAGTCGTCGGGCGCGCTGCCGAAATCGCCGCGGAGTAGCCAGTTTCCCATGTGGTCGACGCGTTATGCAGCCTTCGAGAGCAGATTGTCGAGTCTGGCCAACCGCTCCTCGCGGCTGGCCGCTGCGGACGGGTCCGCGTGCGCGGGCGGCATCCCGTTCGGAGGATAGAAGTGGTGCTCGCCCTTGAGGGCGATGCCGTCGGCGTATTTCGACGCCGAGCATTGCCTGAGGTTGAAGATGCGCACGAGTTCCTTGAACCAATCCGGGAAACGCCCGGTGAACTTCAGCTCCAACACGACCAATGGCCCGAAAACGCAGACGGGGGCGTCCATCTGCGCCGTGAAACGGGTGGCGAACTCGGGCGAGATCATGACCCTGCGGTCCATCGTGACCCGGACCGAGTTGTCGGTCGGGCTGATCCAAGCCTCGCGCTCATAGCAGACGTGGGCCACAGGTCCGGCCTGCTCGACCGACATCAGCTCGACGAAGCGCTGGACCGCGACCAGTTGGCGGGCATCACCTGAGACGAGCTCGGTGGCGGCCGGTTGCTGGCCGCCCAAGACCGCGTGGACGGCATGACGTTTCACGCCGCCACGCTGCTTGAGGATGGCGTCGTTCATCCGGCGCTTGATCTCGAAGAAGAGCGGTGCGTTCGGGTTGTCCTCGTAGAAGCGCAGCCGCAGTTTGTAGCGGTTCTTGTCGCCGTTGATCGTGCCCCAGTATATGGCGAGCGCATCCGAGTCGAGGTAGAGGTTGTGGATGGTGTAGCTCAGGTCCGCGCGCTTCGCCCCGTACTCGTCCAGCTCGAGATACGACCGGACGAACTCGCGCACGGTCAGCGCGAGCTCCTCCGGGATCAGGTACTTCAGCTCCCACCTCTGGAGCTGCATCTTGTCTTCCGACATAGGGACGATCGACGCCTCGGCGCCGCCTTCACGATCACTGAATATTCAAAAACGTCACGCAAACTTCACTGGTTTGTCAAACCAACCGCCCGACAAGACCGTCCCGGTGAGGGTCGGTCACCTGTCCGGCAGCGACTCAACCGAAGCACCCGCAATGCCGAGTCGCCGGACCTTCGTCGGAAAATCCTGCCGCAAGGATCCAAGCGCGCCGTCATCCGTTGAATGGTTTTGACGGTCCTACCGTCATCCGACACGTTGACGCCGCCTGACCAGAACTAGAGCATGAAGACACAACTCCTCGCACTGTCCACGCTGTCCGCCATCGCCCTCACCGCTTTGGCTGCCGGCCCCGATATCAGCAAGTTGCCGCCCGCCGCCACGAAGACCGGGCTCACGTACGACAAGGACATCCGCCCGATGTTCGAGAAGTCCTGCTTCAAGTGCCACGGCGCCGAGAAGCAGAAGGGCAAGCTCCGGCTCGACTCGCTCGAAGCCGCCCTCAAGGGCGGAGAGAACGGCCCCAACGTGGTCGCCAAGGACAGCGCCAAGAGCACGCTGGTCCACAGCGTCGGCCGGCTCGTCGACGACGAAGCCATGCCGCCCGAAGGCAAAGGCGATCCCTGGACCAAGGAACAGGTCGCTTTGGTCCGCGCTTGGGTCGACCAAGGCGCGAAGTGATCGATTGCCATCGCCACCGATGAAGCCCGCCTGACCACCAGGCGGGCTTTTTCGCGCCGCGACCGGGCGTCCGCCACGACGTCGTGTACCCACCTCAGACCGGTCCACCCTCGTCGAGCGGTAGTTCCGCCGCCGCGGGATCGGTGGCCGGACCTTCGGCGATCGCGCCCGCTCCGCCTGCTCCTTCGGCCGCGGCCTCGTTCATCAGCTCCGGCTTGGCGATGGCGACCAGGATCCGCCGCACCGCCTGGCCTTGG
>JBBRQL010000069.1:0-17572 GCA_038226425.1 Verrucomicrobiota bacterium | reverse complement strand
CTTCGACGACTGTGCCCTCCCCGTGGTGGAGCGACACGAAGAGATCAAGTGTCGCGCCGTCGCCCGACAAGGCCCAGCCATTCACTTTCGCCGCCGGCTGCTTGCTCCGGGCTTTGGCGTTCAACGGGTCTTCGAAGCGTTCCCAGCCACCGGTCTCGTTGTGGTCCGACAACCGCTCCAAGACCTCCTCAGTGAACGCCGCTTCTTGGTACTGCGGATCGTCCGAAGCCCCGGCGCGGGCGCGGACATCCTGCATCAGGTCCTGGGCGAATTGTTCGAGGGCGCTCAAGGGTTCGGGCATGTCATCTGCGGGGTTGGGATCTTGGGGAAGGCGGACGCAGCCGGGCCGTGGCGACTTCGGCTCCGATGGCAAACATGTCCAGCGCAGCGACAGAAAGCCCGTAGCTCACCTCGCCGACTCCGGTGGTAGATCCTTCTCGACCAGCCGAGGGAAACCGCGCCTCACCCGGAACGTCGTCTCGGAACGGACGAGGTAGCCCCGCTCAGCGTAGCGCCCGGCGTGGGCATCGAGATAACCGTAGGCCAGCAATCCATCCTCGAACGTCTCCAAGGCCGCCGCCTCTCCGGCCAAAGCCACACGGAACGACGCCACCAGGGCCGGCAGCGTTTCCCCGCCGCCGTCCCGCGGCTCCAAGGCGACGACGTGCAGGAACAACGCCCGCCAGCCGGCCGAATCCAACTGCCGCTCGCTCGTGATCCGCACCACCTGCGGCCGCTTGGCCAGCGTCGTCTTCACCTCCGCCGCGCCGGCTTCGAACTGGAAATCCTGGTGCGCCTTCTCCCCGCCTTTCCAGCCCGCCACCGCGTCCGCTCCCATGCCCGGCAACAGGTGTGTCCGCAGGAAATGCAGCTCGCCCCAGAGACCGCGTTGCTCCTCGTCGCCCAGACCCTCCTGCGAGGCCGACAGGAATTTCTGCCAACGGGCCAACTGCCCGAGGAACACCCCGGCCTGTTCGGCTGGATCGGACGCGTCGCCGACTCGGCCAGCCAGATCCTCGGCCAAGGCGGTGAAGACGTCGGCAAAGCGGGGCTCCTTGAGGATCACGCCGAAATGGGTCTCCTGCTCGATCCGCACCGCCACCGCCTCCAACCCGCGACAACGGGGCCAACGTCGGCGGGACGCCTGCCCCAGCGCGATGAGCAGAAAATATCCAGTTTGAGAACGAGCGAGCCGCGGCAGCCAGGCAATCTTTGATCCTGCTTCTGCTTTTCAAATGCGATGCACAGCGAGCACGCTGACCAGATTCACGGCAAACGGTTCAGCGGAAGCGAAGGCAGCTTTTTTGCCGGATAACTTTGCATAGTCCCATTTCCAACTGCTGTAGAAAGTATCCGGCTCGACATCGAAGACGGCGTAAATCACCTCCGGGTCAGGGATGGATGGATAGCCGTTCCGACGAAGCTCCTCTGCCGTGAAAATGCGCGGGCCACGCTTCTTGATACGCCACAGACCAGGCCAAGCTTTGCTTCCGTGGCCGTGAAGCAAGATGTGTCTGGCGTCTGCTATGGCTGGCTCCAACCGAAGAGAGCCACGGCGAAGTCCGGCGCGAAAGTTGTAAAGACCAGTTCGTCGAATCCAGTCCAGTTGCTGTTCGCTGTCGCACCAACCCACCAGCACCGAATGTTCTGCGGGCGGGACAGGCCGCTCGTTTTCCACGGCGTCTCGTTCAGGAATTGGGCTTTCAACTTTTGCCCCACCACCAGACTCATCCGCACGGTAAACGTGGAAGCGGTGATAGCTGCTCTGTTCGCGCGCCGTAGCCCGGTTGCATACATGCGCGACGATTTCATCCACAAAACGGGAAAGGTGTTGCAAGCCGACCGCTTCGCCACTTGCCCCGGGCTTGAGCGCAAATGCACCAAGGCCGGGAAGAATCTCGTGGAATCCCTGGAACCGCGTCGGGATGTTCGTCCCGCCGGGGTAGAGGATGTAGGCACCTTCGGATCGGCGGATGGCGTCGCGGTAGGCGTGCATCTTCAAGAGGTCAGCCCGTTTGTAGTTGCCGCGCTTCTCTTGAGTTTTCTCTTCGCTCAGGTCTTCGTCTCCATCTCCGAAAAGTTCTGTGATGTTCTCCACCCGGTATTTCGCATCGAAATGAATATGGACTGCGAGTTCCTGCGACTCCGCCTCGTTGACGCCATAGCCGTCCGGCCAAAAGCTAAGCGTGAAATCGGGCCGCATCCGACGAGTCCAGGAACCAGGTTCGTTCCGTGAACCGCTCCGCTCGTGAGTAAGGTTGTAGTGAAAACGAACATTAAGTCGGCGCGCATGGCGCAGGCACCGCCCCTCAATACCGAACGGTTCGTTCACTTTCAGGCGCAGATTCAACCCACCATTGGTGTGCTCGAAAAGTGTCCTCGCCGCAGGTGACGCCATTTCGAACTTGTCCCTGAATAGCCGGAGCAGTTGAAAGAACAGCCAGTATTCGTAGAGCGCCGCCATGTCGCGCTTGCCAGCGCCGTAAACGTCTTCGCCACCTTTCCAAACGAGTTCCGCAGCCAAATCGAACTTGAGCCAGGCGAGCAGGATTTCTCGATACCCGCCTTTCCGATGAAGGACAGGGCTCCCGAGCGGAAGAATGTTCGGGGCGGAAACACCTTTGAACAAAGCCGCCGATAAAGCTGCGTTGAGCTGCTCTTGAAGGTGGTGGACGGTGCGAACAAGTCTTTGCCGGTCTTCCGCTGCGCTGCCCTTCAAAACTGACTCGATGCGCTTCAAGAAATCTCGAAAGTGTGTCAGGACATACTTCACGAATCGGTTCTCTGGAGTGTCCAGAGAATCAACCTGTCGACGAATTGAAACAACGCGCGGCAACGACGGCGTTGCGATGCCGAGTGCCCGCATGGTTTGCGCTGACGAGCTATGCGCAGGAACGTGGACGCGGGCCTTTGCGCTGCCGATTTGACGGGCTAAGTCACGGCCTCCCTTCCGCAGCCGGGAAATCCCATGTTCTTCCCACTGCGCTTGCAACTTCTGATGAGGCATCGCAGTAACACGCTGCAAGGCGGCCACAAACCTCCTGGAAGTCAGTTCGGCGGCAAGAAACTCAAGCTGCCGTTGCAGGTTTTCTGCCCCTGGTTTGAACTTAGGCGCGAGCCGCATCCGTGCGCTTGCCCGAATGTCGAAAAGCAACTCGCTGCATTCGTCTGCGATGAAGCTCAACATCCCGCGGTAGTCCTGCCGGTAGTTAATCTTCGCCGAAAGAACTTCGACGGCTCCGCGTGCCACCGCCACGTTCCCCTGGACGTCTTCCAAAACCAGTTGCAGCAAGCCCGTCTCAACGCCGGTGTCGATTCGTCCGATGGTGGGCCGGATTGAACTAGGCTTCACAACCCTGTTGGCCTGGACACGAAGATTCCCGCGTCCGTTCAGCAGTTCAAAGTCATAGCTGCTGCCCTCAAGAAGTTGGATGCCTTCCTCTCCGTGCTGCCGCGCTTCCTCGGGGGCGAGAATCCTGATGCTGTCACTTTTCCTGTCCGCTTGGACAAGGCGCAGAACTCCGGCGAGTCGGCCTTCAAAGTCCCGGCAAGACACCAGCGCTTCTCTTGTCAAGCCGGTGATACTCACGCCTCGGCAAAGCTGGTGAAGCCGTTCGCGCGAAGCCGTTCGAGCATCCGAATAATCTTCTCGAAACTCAGCCGGTAGTAGGCTTCAGCAGATGGATAAGTCCGGGTGCCATCCGGTGCCAGCCCAAGAGGGTCGAGGCTTTCGTCCTCCATGCGTGCCGCCTTTGCCGCTTCCTCCCGGAGGCCCTTCAAGTACGCGAACTCTTTGCCATCGGCGGCGGGTTCCCACGTCCGCTTGGCATAGCACAGAGTTGCGAGCGTGCAAAGAACCGGCTCAAGGACGTTGCGCGAGCCGTGGAGCTTCGGAAGCAGCTTCTGGATGATCTGCGCGTCCATCGCCGCCTTGAATTCCCAGCCATCACCGCTGAGAAGTTTATGGAAATGCAGGAACGATGCGCCTTCCTTCGCCATACGAAAGCCAAACTCTGCATTGGCGGCTTGGAGCGCCTCGAAGAACAGACAAAGTTCAGCCTCGAACATTCTTCGTTCAGCGTTGGGCAGTCTGGCGAACTGTTGCGCTAACGTAGTGAGGCGCCTGCCGTGTTCTGCTCCAGCCGCGTCCAGCTTTGCGAAATCCACAGCGGCTGGATTTTCCAGGAACCCCTTCAACTCGGAACCGGAAACCCGGAACTCCAGAACATTGGCGCGGTCGAGCACCTTCGGCGAAAACATGTAGGTCGTCTCATCTACGTTCACGGTTCCGATAATGAATAGATTCGGCGGAAGATGGACCTCGCTCGGAACACCGTCACGCACCGCTGCCGCTCCATTCGCATCCTTGTCGGAGTGCAAGTGAACCGGTTCACCCGATTCAATCGCAGAAAGCAGATCGGCAAAGTATCGTTCGACATGGGAGAGGTTCATCTCGTCGAGAATCAGGAAATGCGGGACGTCAGGCTCGGCGACCGCGCGCAGAATCAAGTCGAGGGCTGCGGTGCGGACATAGCGGTTCTTGTCGAGTCCATCGGCGTAGCCGAGGACGTGTTCGCTGCTCGTCCAGTCTGCACCAACGGAGACAACTTCGTAACAACGGCCCGCCCTGCTTGATTTAGGCGCGGCCAGAACCGCAAAGGCTGCCGCCTTGAAGATGGTCTCGAACGAGTTCAGTTGAGTGGAATACTTGGTCGTTGCCGCGACGCCTTCGCGTATCTGCCGGGCGGATGTATCGTCTGTCAGTTTTTTTGCGCTGATGTAGTCAACCCACTCCTGAATCAGCGCACGCGGCAAGACGACCTTAATCGCCTTGCTTTCATCCGGGTCATTCCAGAATTCAACAGCCAGGCGGTCGGCTCTCGTAACGATGTAAGTGATTCGGTCAGATGGAATTTTGGTTCCCGGCGTGAACGGGTCTGATGCGGTTGCTGCAATCGGTGAGATCCAACGAGCAAATGCTTGAGCGAGCTTCGTTTTGCCGGAACCTGCCAACCCCGTCAGGATGACGAACCGCTTCGCCAGCATCGCGGCGACAAAACGCCTAATAAACTCTTCGTCGCAGCGGAGATTTGCTTCCCTGAAGGCCGCCAAGCATTTGCTGATGATGGTGTCGTTCACGTAAATCGTCCTTCACTCTGAATCAGGCGAAACACTCCTCGGGCACGACATAGCCAGCATCTTTCAGCATTTCGCCGACTTCACGCGGAAGGAAAAAGGCCCCGTCAAAGTCAGAAAGCACCTTCCCCTCAAACCAAAGGCCGAGTTCCGCGTAGTGCTCCCCGCTGATGACCTCCGCGCAGCATGGGTCGTTTTCGTTCTCGCGGGTATGCAGGACGATCTCAACACCCTTGCTGGACGCGGTGAGTCGCTCTCCGTTCTGGTGCACGACGGCTGCTTCGGCATCCTGGAATAACCGAGTTGTGACGCTGGTCTGCATGATTCGAGTTCAGTTGAGCGAGGGGTTCTCGATGAGTGCCAACGCGACGGGCCAGCCGCTGCGGGTGTGGCGACAGTCGAGCAGCCGCTCGAAGCCGGGCAGCCCCAGTTGTTCGGTGGACACTTCCTCGGTGACTTCGCCGTGGTCCTTGGCGTTGTCGGGATGCAGGCCGGGAAACAGGAAAAGCAGCGCGTGCCAGCCCCGGAGGAACTCTTCGGCCGACAGGGCGCGCAAAGCACGCCGGTCAAGCTGGGCGAGGCGTTGCAGTTCCAGCGCGGCCTCCTGCCTCGTAGCAGCCGACGTGAGGAGGCTCTTACCTTCTGTTCCGCATTCCGCATTCCTCACTCCGCGTTTGAAATGAGCCTCCTCACGTCGGCTGCTACCGGCGGCGATGAGAAACTCCTTCACCTCCAGGCCCACGGCCTCGCTGATGAGCGGCGGGACGGCGTTGCCGATGAGGCGGAAGGCGTGGGTGCGGGCCTTGGGAAAACGGAACCAGTCGGGGAAGCTCTGGATGCGCGCGGCCTCGCGTGGCGTGAGCGAGCGGTTCTGCGTGGGATGGATGAACATCAGCCCGTCTTTGCTCAGGTGCGCCACGATGGTGCTGCACGCGGCAAAGCGGCTCTGACGGGTGTAGCGGTCCTTGAAGCTGGTCTTGTCGTAGGGGAACTCGAATTCGACGCCGCGCTTCATGGCCGTGGCAGAGTTGTCGCCCTCGGCCAGCTTGGCGAAGTCGCGCAGGTCGCGTTCGCTGTGCGGGCGGGCTCTATGGTTGGTGAGGCTTTCGGCCAGGTCCACTTCCAGCACTTCGCCAAGATAGTTGCGGGCGAGTTCACTCTTCCGGGCGTAGCGTTCGCGGCGTTCATAGTCGTAGGGCCTCGCATCGCAGCCCTGCCCGGCGGAGAGCTTGGGCAGGTCGCAGAGCGCGTCGCCGAGCAGTGTGCCCTTCATGGCCCTGGGCGCGGGCTGGAGTTCGGGCAGGAAGTAACCCGGCACGTCAACCCGGACTCCGATGATGAGCTGTCGTCGGCGCTTCTGCGGGACGCCAAGGTCTTGGGCATTCTCGATCTGAGCGTGGACCCGGTAGCCCAAGGCGCGGGCCTCGGACTGGACGCGGGTGAAGTATCCGCCTCCGGCGGCGGTCCGGATTCCGAGGACGTTTTCCAGCACGAAGACACGGGGCTGAAAGTGGCCCACGTAGCGGAGATATTCCCGGTAAAGGTGGCGGCGGGGGTCGTCCTTGAGTCGGCTGCCGTGGTTGGCCCCATCCCGTTGCCGGGCCGTGCTGAAGCCTTGGCACGGGGGGCCTCCGACGATGACATCCACCTTGTCGACACCGATCTCCGTGGCCAGTTGATCGGGCGCGAACTTCGTCAGATCACGCGCCAAAACATGAGGAATCTGACCGCCGAGATTGGCTTTGAGTGTAGCGATCGCCACTTCGTTGAAATCAATGGCCGCCAACACGCGGAACCCGGCACGGTGCATCCCGAGGCTGAAGCCACCGCAGCCACAGAAGAGGTCGATGCAGGTGAGCGGGCTCACGCTCCGACTCCTTCCATCAGGGCCGAGATGGAAACACCAAGAGCCTTGGCCAGCTTGGCGACGGTCAGGACACCGGGATTGCGGGTGCCGGATTCAATGCCGCTGAGGAAAGCCCGGTCTACGCCGGCCTTGGCGGCGAGCTTTTCTTGGGAAAGTCCCTGCTCTTCCCGCCGGCGGCGAACATTGCGGCCGAAGGCGGCAAGAGTTCGGTCAGGCTTTGGCATTGTTGGTAGCATATGCCCGCCAAGCTGCCTTTCGTCTGTTGGCTATCGGCCACAAAACGTTTCAGACGGGAACACGCCGAAGTTCGCGGCGTAGGTCTGCCGGCTGAACTTGTCCCGATCGCTGGAGAAGACTCAGCGACCGCCAGCGCGCTCGAAGGCGAGCCGGAACCCGCCGATGCCGCAGAAGAGGTCGATGAAACGCGGCGCGGGGAACGCGGAGTGTGGAACGTCGACGCGATACGGCGGGGCCTCGTCGCGGACCACGGAAGCGCGGTGCTGCGGTGCCGCGGCATCCTTCGCCGGTCTTGCCGCACCTCGGCGGCGGTCACCGCTGCGGGGCACCACAGCCTTGCCGGTCTTCGCAGGGCCGCTCACGCGTCGACTTCCTTGCAAAGTTCGGCGGTGGTGAGCGAGAGCGCCTTGGCGAGCCGGGCGACGTTCTTGATCCCCGGATTTCTCAGCCCGCGCTCGATGCCGGAGATGTAGGTCGGATCGAGCCCGGCCTTCTCAGCGAGTTTCTCCTGCGTCAGCTCGCGCCTCGCGGCGGTGACGGACGTTTTGTCCGAGGGCGGCGAGGACGCTGTCACGTTTCGGCATGACTGATAGTCCATACCGGAACGGGGAACAATCTATGGACTATCAGCCAAGTTGAGGGCGGGCGCCGGACCGGAAGCTTGCGTAGGCGGCTACTTCAGCCAACGGATGGCGATCTCCTTCTCCAGCGCCTTGAACTCCGGGTCGCCGGTGACGAGCTCGGCCTTCTTCTCCTTGGCCAGCGCGGCGGCGAAGGCGTCGGCCAAGCTCAGCTTGAAACGCGCCTTGAAGTCGGCGGCGAAGTCCGCCAACGCGCGGGTGGCGGGATGAAATTGGATGGGAGCGGCGACGAGTTCGCCGGCGATCGTCCGCCAAGCCGCGTCCCCATCCTTGCGCCGGATGGTGTATTGCACCTCGGCATAGTTCACCTCCGTCATGTGGACGGGCTGGTCGCGCTGTCCGGCCTTTTCGAGGATCGTGGCGACGGCTTCCGCACCCCGCTCATCGCGCAACAGGGCCAGCAGCGCGTGGCTATCGAGAACCTGTGCTGCGGGCATACTTGGCCTCCTCCAGTGCGTTTTCCTCGGCTTTGTGCTCCGCCCATTCTTGTGCGAACGGTCTGTCCCCCGGCTTGCGCTTCAAGATCCCGCGGAGCCGCTGGATCGTCACTGACGTCACGGGCTTGAGGAGGATCCCCTCCGGCGTCGCTTGCACGACAGCCTTCGTGCCGTCCTCGATGCCGAACTGCCGCCGCAGCCAAACAGGGATGACGACCTGGCCTTTGGTGGTGAAACTGACGGAGTCGGTCCTGGCGCTCGTTGTCACGTGGGTATTCCTACTCTTCAGGAAGGTCCGTCGACAAGACCGAAGTAAGAAAATGGTGCAGATGGAGGAACCATGAGGTGGGTTCCTACATTGGTCGATGTCGTTGTCCCGTAGGATGTGGACCGGCCGTGGACGGGCGTAGCTCGCGATCAGAAGTGGCGGACAGTAGAGGCGAGAAAGCGCTTGGGGGAACGGGCGGATGCAGCGTTGAAGCCAGTCGCGGACCTTCTTGGCATAGCGTGGTAGGGCGAAGCTCCTGCTGAGCCCCTGCGAGTCGGCGGGCCGCCCTTTGCTCAGCGGCTCGGCAGGAGCCTCGCCCTACCGGCGTCTTCCTTCTTCCTCGGTTCCAGCCCCACAGCCACGCCTCTCCATCACCGCATTCTGGCCGCCACTTCTGATCGCACCCGAGCGGCCCGGCTCGCTTGCCCGCCGACGGCGGCGTAGGCTTCCCGCGTGACTTCCCGACCGGCCGCTCTCGCCTGGGTGCTGGGCTCCAAGCCTTCGCACCGACGGCTGGCGTCGGCGTTGCTCATCGGGTCCGTGGCCGCGGCGGCGTGCTGGGCCGGCCTCGCCTCGCCGGTGGCGGCGCGGGCTTCCGCGGTGGCCGTGTTCTGTCTGGCGCTGTGGTTGGGCGAGAGCGTCCGGCCATGGGTGCCGACGGTGCTGTTGCTGGCGGTGATCCCGATCTTGCTCGGTCCGCTGGACGCGGGCTTGGGCTGGCGGCCGGTCCTGCGGTGGATGGCGGAACCGGTGCTGGCGCTGTTCCTCGGCGGTTTCGTGATGGGGGTGGCGGCGGGCCGGGCGGGATTGGACCAGATCGTGGGCCGGCTCGCGGTGCGGTGGGCGGGCGGGTCCGTCCTGCGGCTGCTCTTCCTCACGGGCGGCGCGACCGCGGTGCTGTCGATGTGGATGTCGAACGTGGCGGCGGCGGCGATGATGTTCGCGGTGGTGCGGCCGGTCCTCGCGGGATGGCCGGCCGATGCGCCCGTGCGGCGCGGGCTGTTGATGGCGGTGGCGATGGGCGCGAACTTCGGCGGCATCGCGACGCCCATCGGCACAGGTCCGAACGGTCTGGCCATCGCGGCGCTGGAGGAGCGGCATCCCATCAGCTTCCTGCACTGGATGTCCTTCGCGCTGCCGCTGGCGGTGTTGATGACGATGGCGGCGCTCGCGGCGGTGGCGTGGCGGTTCCGGGTGGGAGGGACGCTGGCCGGGCACCGCAGCGGGCCGGTCGCGCCCGGCGGGCGGGGCCGGGCCCTGATCGCGCTCTTCGGCGTCACCATCGCGCTGTGGTTGACGGAATCGCTGCACGGATTCGCCGCCTGGAAGGTCGCGCTCGCGAGCACCGCGGTGCTGCTGGCGGGAGGATTCCTGCGCCCGGCGGATTGGCTGCGGATCGATTGGTCGACGTTGTTGCTGGTGGCGGGCGGCATCGTGCTGGGGCGGTTGTTGGAGCAGGCCGGGGTGGTGCCGCTGCTCGCGGCGGTCGCGTTGCCGGACAGCTTGCCGGCGGGGTTGCGGTTGGCGGCGTTGTGCGGGGCGAGCGCGCTGCTCTCCAGCCTGATGAGCAACACCGCGACCGCCGCGCTGCTGATCCCGCTGGCGGTGACGTTGAGCCCGTCGCCGGCGGCACCGGTGCTGGTGGCGCTGGCGGCTTCGATGGGCGTCCCCTTCGTCATCAGCACGCCGCCGAACGCGATGGCCTTCGGCGAAGGCGGCCTGCGCACGAAGGACCTGCTGGTGCCGGGCTTGGCGCTGATGCTGGGCGGCGTGGCGTTGGTGGCCTTCACCGGACCTCGTGTGCTCGACTGGCTCGGCGTGCCGTGAGGATGGCGTGGTGTCCGGCAGAGGGATGCCGACCCGAGGACGGCAGCGGTGTCCCGGCCCGACCCGATCCGCGACGGTGCGATCCGTAGTGGCTGGCGCCCGATCAGGTTCTCGATCTGGGGCATCGCCGATTTGTGCTTGGAGCGGCACAAGGTGAATCCACGCGCTTGGGCACGGGTCACCCGTGGCGGACTGGAAAGTCCGCCCTCCCGGCTGGGCGCCATGGAAGGTTGACCCGTCGGCGCGGCTCTGGCATCGGCGGGGACGTGAAATCCCTGCTCGCCTCGCTGTCGTTGCTGCTCGCCGCCTTCACCGTCCCGGTCTCCGCCCAGGAGAAGGCGTGGGAACCGAAGCCCCGGGCCCGCAGCTTCCCGTGGATGTCCTATGCGGACTGGAACTCGATGCACGACGCGATGCTGCGCCGCGCGCTCCAGGGCGGCGTGGACGTGCTCTTCCTCGGCGATTCCATCACGCAGGGCTGGGCCGACAATGCCGTGTGGAAGCAGCACTACGTCGCGCGCAAGCCGGCGAATTTCGGCATCGGCGGCGACACCACCCAGAACGTCCTCTGGCGGATCGAGAACGGTGCGCTCGTGGGCATCGATCCCAAGGTCGTGGTGCTGCTCATCGGCACGAACAACCTCGGCATCCACGACGACTCGCCGGACGACGTGGCCAAAGGCGTCGGCGCCATCGTGCGCTCGATCCATCGGCGGTCGCCGGGCACGAAGGTGCTGCTGCTGTCCGTCTTCCCGCGCGACGAGCGGCCGGAGACGAAGTTCCGCAAGGCCATCGCCGCGATCAACCCGCAGATCGCGAAGCTCGACGACGGCAAGACGGTCCGGTTCCTCGACATCGGCGACAAGTTCCTCGCGACCGACGGCACGTTGCCCAAGGACGTCATGCCCGACGCGCTGCACCTCTCCGAGAAGGGCTACGCCCTCTGGGCCGACGCGATGGAGCCGCTCCTCGCCGAGATGCTCCGCCGCTGAACGGCCGCGCCGGCACACCGCGAGCCTGGATCGCGGCCGACAGCGAGACCGGTCAGGGCAAGCGGAACTTGGGCGACTGGCTGAGGAACCGGACCGGGTTCTGGTAGACGACCCGGTCGATCGCCTCGGCGGTCCAGCCGCGGCGGCGCATCTCCAGCGCGGTCTTGGGGATGGCCAAAGGGACGCTCTCGCCCCAGTCGCAAGCCGAGTTCATCCACAACCGGTCGCTGCCGTGCAGGTCGAGGATGTCCACCGCGCGGGCCGGCGTACACTTCGAGATGGGGTAGAGCGTCATGCCGGCCCAGTGGCCGTGCTCGAGCACGGTCTTCACAGTGTGCTCCTCCACGTGGTCGATGAGCACGCGCTCGGGCCGGATGCGGCCGTCGTTCTTGATGACGTCGAGGATGAGGCGGGTGCCCTTGAGCTTGTCCTCGAGGTGCGGCGTGTGGACGAGGATGAGCTGGCCGGTGCGCGAGGCGAGGTCCACGTGCATCTCGAGCACGGCGATCTCGTTCCGGGAGTTCTTGTTCAGGCCGATCTCGCCGATGCCGAGCACGCTGGGGCGATCGAGGAACTCGGGGATGATGCCGATGACGTCCGTGGCGAGCGCGACGTCCTCCGATTCCTTCGGGTTGATGCAGAGCCAGCAGAAGTGGGGCAATCCGTGGCGGGCGGCGCGGGCGGGCTCGAATTCGGTGAGCTGGCGGAAGTAGTCGCGGAAGCCGTCGACCGACGAGCGGTCGAATCCGGCCCAGAACGCGGGCTCGCAGACGGCGGCGCAGCCGGCGGTGACCATGTCGATGTAGTCGTCCGTCGTGCGGCTGACCATGTGGCCGTGGGGTTCGATGTAGCGCATGGAGGGGACAGTAACCGGTAAACGGTGATCGGTGAATTAGTCTTCCGTGGTCGGCGGAATTTGTCTGCTCAAGGCGGATCCCAGATCACGGGCGCCGTGGATCACGCGGGCAATCTCCACCACACCGGCGCGTTCCCGGTAAAAGATGAGCAGCTTGGGAAAACCGTCCATGCGCCACTGACGAAAACCTGCCAGCCTGACGTGGTCGAGATCGCAGAGGCGGCCCGATCCGGGCGTCCGTGCCAACTTGGAAAAAATTGATCGGGCTTGGGCGGTGAAGTGGTCGGCAAGTTCTGGACTGCCGACCTCATCGGCAAAATAGTGCCAGTGGGAAAGCAGATCGAGCCGGGCAGCGGGAGTGGCGAACCACTCAGGCATGGGCTTGACGTCGTTGCCGGCTCAACGATTCCAGCTCGGCCAGCAGTTGTTCGCCGCGCAGGCCTTCGCCGCGGTCGAGTTGGTCCACCCCCACCAGAAGCATCGTCTCCAGCTCGTCGCGGGTGTGCGCGGTCACGGGAGGCGTGCCTGATTGGAACGAGTCGTCTGCCTCCATCGTCTCGCCTACGAAGGCGAAGATCTTCGCCCGTTCACTGGCGGGCAGGGCTTTGATCTCGGCGATCACGGCCTGAGCGGTCATGGCGGGAGGGTAGCGGCGTCCAAGGCGGTTCGGCAAGCCGGGGCGTCCGGCGTGCGGCTGACCCTGAGGCCGGGGCCCGATGGCGGGCATGGCGTCAGAGCTTCACGAGCTTCAGACCGCAGGCGGCCGCGAGCTTCTTCTGCCGTTCGTCGAAGGTCAGGAAATGTTTCAGCTTCAGTTCCAGCGCGCAGGCGACGTGGAGAACGTCGAGCGCGCGGGTACCCAAGCTGGGCGTGTGGGTCCGGCTCAATTCCGCCGTCCGGTTCAAGGCCGCCCGCCACAGGATGTCCACCTGGACCAAGTGGCCGTCCTCAAAGTCCGTCTCGATGTTCGACCAGGCCTTGACCGCCTGGCCTTGGGTGCGTTCGCCCCGGAACACCGCCAAGGAGACCGCGTTGACCAGCTCGGTGCGCCCGTGGTGGGCGACGGGGAGACCTCCTTGGGTGCGTGCGCGCCAGAGGTGCATCTCGCGAGAGCCGGGCTGGTTCAGATAGAGCCGGCTCAGCGCGCTGGGATCCACGTAGACGGCGTCAGCGGTCACCGCGGTTCTCCTCGTGCAACCGACGGGATTGTGCGGCGGTCATGGGCACCGGTTGCTCCTTCAGCAGCCGCGCGTAGTAGTCCGGCAGCGGGGTCTGCTTCTTGGCCGACGGCGCGACCGGTTCCATCACATAGGCCGGTTCGCCGTTGTCGGTGATGGTGACCCGGCCGAACTCTTCGATCTTGCGCTTCACGGAGCGGAAGTCCGTGCGTAGCTCGCGGATGCTGGCCGTGGCGGTGCTCATGCGCGTGAAACACTACTGTTGCACAGGGGGCGGTCAACCGACGTTCCCCGGCCACGCGGACGCCGCGAATTTTGCCGGACTTGATCGCGGTCGGGAGGGCCAGGACCTTGAGCCACATCCATCGGGACGGGATCTTGGGCCCGTTGTGGTTCCCGCAGGTCGCGACCCGGGTCCCGACGACGGCCCCGCTTCTCCGCTCGCCGAACGTCGTGCCGTTCCGATAGCGTCCCGCCATGCTTCGTGCCTCGCTCCTGCTCGTGTCGTTGTCCGCGCTTGTCGGTGCCGTCGCCGGGGATTGGCCCGAGTTCCGCGGCCCGACCGGCCAAGGCCATTCCACCGCGAAGGACCTGCCCATCCGTTGGAGCGCCACCGAGAACGTCGCCTGGAAGACCGCGATCCCCGGCAGCGGCTGGTCATCGCCGGTGCTCGCCGGCGGCAATGTTTATCTCACCACCGCCGCGCCGATCGAGGGATCCAAGGACCTCTCGTTGCGCGTCCTGTGCCTCAGCGCCTCGGAGGGCAAGGTGCTCTGGGACAACGAGGTCTTCCGCGAGGAGGCCGGCACCGCACCGCGGATCCACTCCAAGAACGGCCACGCCAGCCCCACGCCGATCGTGCAGGACGGGCGCGTGTACGTGCATTTCGGCCACATGGGCACGGCCTGCCTCCACGTGAGCGGACGCACCATCTGGCAGCAGACCGGCCTGAAGTACGCCCCGGTCCACGGCAACGGT
Organism: Verrucomicrobiota bacterium; assembly: GCA_038226425.1. Taxonomy (GTDB): domain Bacteria; phylum Verrucomicrobiota; class Verrucomicrobiia; order Limisphaerales; family UBA9464; genus CAIVQB01. The sequence continues at coordinate 3,155 of JBBRQL010000069.1, read as the reverse complement.
GGATCGCCCGCGTTGGTGGACGACCTGCTCGTCTTCAGCGTCGACGGAGAGAAGGATCCGTACGTCGTCGCGCTCGACCGCCGCACCGGCGAGATCCGCTGGAAGACCCCGCGCGTCACGCCGGCGGAGAGGAAGTTCTCCTTCAGCACGCCCTTCTACCTCACCAACGGCGTCGATCGCGCGATCATCAGCCCTGGCAGCGGCGCGGTCTGCGCCTACGACCCGAAGGACGGCGCGGAGCTCTGGCGCGTGCGTTACGGCAACGGCTATTCGGTGATCCCGCGCCCCGTCTATGGGCACGGGCTGTTGTTCTTCGCGACGGGCTACGATCGTCCGGTCGTCTACGCCATCCGGCCCGGCGGCAAGGCGCGCGGCGACCTCACCGACACCAACGTCGCGTGGACGCTCACCAAGGGTGCGCCGAACACGCCCTCGCTCCTGCTCGTGGGCGACGAGCTCTACTTCGTCTCGGATGCCGGCATCGCCTCCTGCGTCGACGCGAAGACCGGCACGGTCCACTGGAGCGAGCGCTTGGGCGGCAACTTCTCCTCCTCGCCGGTCCATGCGGACGGCAAGCTGTGGTTCCAGAACGAGGAAGGCGTCGGCTACGTGGTGAAGCCGGGCAAGACCTTCGAGGTGCTGGCCAAGAACGATCTCGGCCAGCGCACGCTCGCCAGCTACGCGGTGACCGACGGCGCTCTCTTCATCCGCGGCGCGACGGATCTGTTCCGCATCCAGGCGAAGTGATCCCGGCCGTCGCCGGGAGCGCGGACTTTCCAGTCCGCAGCGCGCCGCGCACGGCAATGCGCGTGCGTCTTTCCCTGTGCCTCGCCGAGCACCACTCGGTGAGATCACCGAAGTCGGTGGGCAGTAGCGAACGGGCAGTCGTGATCGTTGCATGTCGGCCATGGGGGGGCGGTAGTAGGCGCAGAACTCCGTAGCGTTCCTTTGCCACCTCCGCCGGGGCGGACTAGAAAGTCCGCCCTCCCGGGAGCGCGGACTTTCTAGTCCGCAGCACGCCGCTTTCGCCGACGAAAGCGATGATGTCCGACGACGCAAACAGCGCGGTCGCTTCCGCGCCGCGGTGACCTCCTGCGCTCACTCTTCCTCGTCCCTGCCGCTGCGCCGCCCGCTGTCCGCGCCGATGCCGCGTCGGCTCGCGGCGATGAAATCGACCATCTCGATCACCGCCGGCCGGTCGGCGAACTCCGCGCGCACCGCTTCGAGCGACGCCTTGAGCCGCGCGCCCGACCGGAAGATCCGGTGGTAGGCCCGCCGGAGCGCCGAGCGATCGTCGGCCGTCAGGCCCGCGCGCCGGAGGCCCACCGTGTTCAGGCCGCAGATGCCGTTGTCGCCGCGCGCCACGCAGAAGGGCGGCAGGTCCTTCGAGATGGCCGATCCGCCCTGCATCATCGCCAGCCGGCCGATGCGGCAGAACTGGTGGACCAGACAGTTGCCCGAGACGAACACGCGGTCCGCCAAGATCGCGTGCCCGGCAATCAGCGCGCCGTTGGCCAGGATGTTCTGGTTGCCCAGCACGCAGTTGTGGCCCACGTGGCTGCCGGCCATGAAGAAGTTGGCGTCGCCGATCACCGTGTCCTCTTCCAGCGTGTTCGAGCGGTGGACGGTCACGTGCTCGCGGAAGATGTTGCCCGAACCGATGCGCAGCCGTGTCGGCGCGTCGACATATTTGAAGTCCTGCGGCGCGTCGCCGATCACGGCGCCGGCGTGGAAGCGGTTCTTGTCGCCGGCCGTGGTGTGCCCGGTGAGATGGACGTGCGGCCCCACGACACAACCGGCCCCGAGCACGACATGTTCGTCGATCGTCGTGTAGGGCCCGACGGTGGTGCCGGCCCCGAGGACGGCGCGCGGATGGATGACGGCGGTGGGATAAATCATGGAGTCACTGGTAGAACTGCCCGAGCTCCCGCAGCGAGCAGTAGTCCTTCTCCCGCGTGTCGCTGCGCCGGCCGATGATGATGTGGTCGACGACATCGATCTTGAGCAGCTGGCCGGCGCGGATGAGGTCGCGGGTGATCTTGAGGTCGGCGTCGCTGGGCGTCGGGTCGCCGCCGGGATGGTTGTGGGCGAGCACCACCGAATGGGCGTTGGCCAGGATCGCCGGGCGGAAGACCTCCCGGGCGTGGACGAGCACGGAATCGACCAAGCCTCGCCCGATCTCCTCGACGCGGATGAGGCGACGGCGGGTGTTGAGCAGCAGCACGAGGAAACGCTCGGTCTCGTGCATCGACAGCTCGTCGCGCAGCAGGGCGGCGAGCGCGGCGGGCGTATCGAGCACGGGTGATTCCCGGCGCTTCTCGTCGGCCAGGCGGCTGGCCAGCTCGAAGGCCGCCTTGAGCGTCACCGCCTTGTCGCGGCCCACGCCCTTCACCTCCACCATCTGGTCGACCGACGCGCGCGCCAAGGCCTCCAGCGTGCCGAACTTCCGGATCAGATGGTGCCCGATCTCCACGGCGGAAGCGCCCTGGAGCCCGGTGCGGAGGAGGATGGCGATGAGCTCGGCGGTGTTGAGCGACTTCGGGCCGCGCTCGGCGAGCCGTTCGCGCGGCCGGTCGGCGACGGCCATGTCCTGGATGCGCGACGGCTGGCTCATTCGTGTCGCGCGACGATGCCGGGTGGACGGGCGATCGGAAAGCCCGGGGAAAGCGTACCGCAAATCATCCGCGGAGCAGCGCGCGACCGACCGCTCGTCGTCGGGATCTTGCCCTCATCGCGAACCGTGAACGTCCGGACGGGTGTCGACCCAAGATCAGAGCTACAGGATGTCTTCGAGGTGTTCGGCCACCTCGCCACGTTCGGGCGCAGCACATCGCGGCGGGATGAGGCTTGGCCGAGCGAGCTGCCAGCATCTTGCTGGCAGGGGCTCGTCGAAGCCGGAAAGGGTCCGGTTCTTGGTATCGGCTACTACCGCGACGATCCTTCCCACCACCAAGTCGATCGCCCGGTCCGCGAGCCAGCCACCCCCGACTTTTCGCACGCCGAGGAGGTGCCAAGATCAAGAACTGACCCCTTTCCATCGCGGGCCGTGAAAGTCCGGACGGGTGTCGACCCAAGATCGGAGCTGCAGGATGTCTTCGAGGTGTTCGGCCACCTCGCCACATTCGGGCGCAGCACATCGCGGCGGGATGAGGCTT
>JBBRQL010000068.1:0-17604 GCA_038226425.1 Verrucomicrobiota bacterium | reverse complement strand
GCGGCCCGCTGGTCACGGTGAACTGCGCGGCGTTGCCGGCGACGCTCCTGGAATCCGAGCTGTTCGGCCACGAACGGGGCGCGTTCACCGGCGCGCACGAGCGCCGCATCGGCCGCATCGAGGAGGCGCAGGGCGGCACGCTGTTCTTGGACGAGATCGGCGAGATCGACGCCACGACGCAGGTGAAGCTGCTGCGCTTCCTCGGCGAGCGGACCTTCGAGCGCGTCGGCTCCAGCAAGACGCTCAGCGCCGACGTGCGCCTGCTCTCGGCGACGAACAAGGACCTGCTCGCGCAGGTGAAGGCCGGCAAGTTCCGCGAAGACCTCTACTACCGGCTCGCGGTCGTGCCCATCCATCTGCCGCCGTTGCGGGACCGCGTGGTGGACATCCCGGCGCTATCGACCGCCTTCCTCAAGGAATTCGCGGCGGACAACGGCAAGCCGGTCACGTCCTTCAGCACGGAGGCGATGGAGATGATGCTGGCCTACCGCTGGCCCGGCAACGTGCGCGAGCTCCGCGCGGCGGTGGAGCACGCCGTCGTGATGTGCCGCGGCGGGCAGGTGGGCGGACGCGACCTGCCGGCGCCGGTGCGCATGCCGGCCGTCGTCTCGAGCGAGCTGGAGACGCGGGAAAAGTTGGCGTCCGGCCAGCTCTCGATGAAGGAGGGCGAACGCCAGCTGCTCATCCACGCGCTCAAGGAATGCGGCGGCAACCGCAGCGCCGCGGCACAGAAGCTCGGCATCAGCCGCCGCACGCTGCACCGCCGCCTGCACGAGTTCCATCTCGAGGGCTTTTGAACGCCCCGGCGTCCCTCATGTCCCATCGCCGGGCCGCCCATGAAACACCCGCTTCCCATCGGGGCGTTTTCCTGCGCAGCTTTTCCCCCGATTTTCGATGACGAGCGACACACCCAGAGGAATCCAGACCTGGATCCATTACTTCGAGGAAGGTGCCGGGATCCTGTGGATCAAGGCCTTCATGCTCGCCGTCTGCGCGGCGACGGCGATCGTCGCCTACCATTTCATGGAGGCGCGCAACTTCATGGCACCGGAGGCCATGGACCAGGCCCAGCTCGGGCGGAACATCGCCGAAGGCCGGGGGTTCACGACCTGGTATATCCGGCCGCTGAGCATCCATCTGCTCCAGGACAAGGCCCGCGCCAAAGGCACCGACGTGAACGCCGTGCTGCGGACCGCGCATCCGGACCTCGAGAACCCTCCGCTCTATCCGGTGCTGTTGGCCGGCCTCTTCAAGGCGCTGCCGATGAAGATCCGCCACGGCGGCGCCGCTGAGCCGGTCGGCCTGCACCGTTTGCCGCCGGAGATGGCGGTCGGCTGGTTGAACGTCGCCCTGTTCATCATCGTCGTCGCGCAGGTCTATCGTCTCGGGCGGCTCGTCTTCGACCCCGCGGTCGCGTTCTTGGCGGCCGCGGTCACTGCCGGCACGGAACAGCTGTGGCGGTTCGCCTACTCCGGCCTCTCGACGATGCTGCTGATGTTGCTGGTACTGGCCGTCGCGCACCTGCTCGTGGTGATCGAGCGCGGGGAGCGTGCCGAGGCGCGGGCCGGAGGTCCGCGCCAGGTCCTGCTCGCCCTGCTCGCCGGGCTCGTGCTCGGCGCCGCGTGCCTGACGCGTTATCAGGCCGGCCTGCTGCTGGTGCCGGCCGTCGTCTTCCTCCTGCTCTTCACCGGCGGACGCCGCTGGTCCGTCTCGCTCGCAGCGGTGCTGGCCTTCACGCTCGTGGTGAGCCCGTGGCTCGTGCGCAACTGGAGCCTCTCCGGCCAACCGTTCGGGACCGCCGGCTACGCGTTGTTCACGGGCACGGAGAGCTTCCCGGCCGACCGGTTGGAGCGTTCGTTCGACCCGAAACTGGCCGCGATGCCGATGACCGAGCCGGTGCGGAAGGTGGTCGGCAACGTGTTGTCCCAGTTGCAGGACGACCTGCCGCGGCTGGGCGGCGGATGGCTCTCGGCGTTCTTTCTCGTCGGGCTCCTGGTGCCGTTCCGCGACCCCTCGCTCGGGCGCCTGCGGTGGTTCGTGCTCGGGTCCTTGGCGATGCTGTTCTTCGCCCAAGCGGCCTGGACGACCTCGTTGTCCGAGATGGTGCCGGTGGTGAACTCGGAGAACCTGCTCGTGCTGGCGGTGCCGTTGGTCTTCCTCTTCGGCTCGGCGATGTTCATGATGTTGCTGGACCACATCGAGTTCCCGTTCCCGTTGCTCCGGTCGATGACGCATCTCGCGGCGATGGGCGTGTTCAGCCTGCCGCTGGTGATCGCATTGGCCGCTTCGGCGATCGCCCTCCCTGGCTGGTTCCCGCGCCGGCAATATCCCTTGGCCGAGCCCTACCGGCCTTCGGTGATCCGCGAACTCAGCAACTACACGCCGGCCGGATCGCTGATGATGAGCGACATCCCGTGGGCGGTGGCATGGTACGGATACCGCGAGTGCGTGCGGATCCCGCTGCGGGTGCAGGAGAGCTACAAGGAGGATTTCTTCGTGGTGCACGACTACCTCCGGCCGGTGCAGGCGGTGTACATCTCGCCGTTCACCGCGAACTCCCGGTGGCACTCCAGCTTCTGGGACGCGGACCACGCGTGGTTCAACTTCTTCCTCGATGTCTCGCTGCGCCAACGCCTTCCGGACGGTTTCCCCCTTCTGGCGGTGCATGGGCCCAGCTACGTGAGCGCCGGACATCTCTTCTGCGCCGAGAAGCCTTGGTGGGTCCGCCCGGCCAAGAAGTGACCGGAGCAAGGGGTGCGATCAGAAGTGGCGGTCCGCATTTGAGGGGCTGGGAAGAGATCGATCTGGAAAGCAGGAAAACAGGGACGGAGCCGATAAAGCCCCGCTTTTCCTGCTTTCCTGTTTTCCAGATTCTCCCTCCGGTCGGTTCTCTCTACCGAGCAGGTGCGTCTCCGCGCCGGTTGCAGTGACCGCCACTTCTGATCGCACCCCTGAGGAAGAACCGGGTTGCCGTGGGATGCCGGTATCGATACCAATCGCCCTTCCCGTATGCAGAAACACAACACGCACCTGATCCTGGCCGCCATCGCAGCGGTCGCCACCTTCACCGCCAACGCCGAGGAAGCTCCCCAGAAATGGGTCTCCTCCGCTGGCATGAACTTCACGCTCACCTCCGGCAACTCGGAGACATTCCTGGTCGGCGGGAACCTCCTCACCGCCACCAAGTGGGGCAAGAACGAGTTCTCCGCCAACGCGGACGTCGCCTACGGCCAGAACACGACCAAATCGGTCGTCGGTGGCAGCCTCCTCTCGACCAAATCGACCACCGCCCAGAACTACGGCGCCGGCCTCCAGTACAACCGCATCGTCATCGGCGACCGCGGCTACGTGTACGTCAAGGCCGACGGACGGCAGGACAAGATCGCCGGTGTCGACCACCGGTTCACGTTCAGCCCCGGCTTCGGTTATTATCTCGTCCGCCAGAAGAACCTGGAGATCAAGGCCGAGGCCGGCCCGGGCTACGTCATCGAGAAACTCCAGGGCTTGCCCGAGGACGACTACGTCACGCTCCGCTTCGCCGAGAACCTCAAGTGGGACATCAGCGAGCATTCCCGGTTGTTCCAGACGGCGGAGTTCCAGCCGCAGGTGGACGATTTCGACAACTACGTCGCCAACTTCACGGTGAGGCTGGAGACCGACATCACCACGGCCCTCAAGCTCAACGTCACCTTCACCGACACCTACCGCAGCCGTCCGGCCCCATACGCCGGCACCACGCCGCTGGTCTTCCGCGAGAAGAACGACATCCAGCTCACGGCCGGCGTCAGCTACAGCTTCTGACCTTCGGTCATCGACCGGTCACGACGCCGTCCGCCGAGAGCGGGCGGCGTTTTTCTTTTGTCGCTTTCCACCACCGGACGGCAAGCCCGCGACGCCCGAGAGGGCCACGAAAAAGGGCCGCCCGAAGGCGGCCCTTTTTGGCGACCGGACCGATGTGTCCGGTCCGGGCATCAACGCTCCGAGGTGCGGTACAGCACCCAGCGGATGTCCTGCTTGTCCGGCCCTCCGTTCAACGTGGGCCAGGCGGGACTGGAATCGAGGTTCGGTGCCACCGCCCGGGTCTTGCCCAGCCATTTGTGGATCTCCGAATGGCCGTCCACGAACGAGAAACCGCCCGCGCCGTTGTGGTAGGATGCCGGCAGGTCGCCCCAACCGGCGGGCACCGCGCTGAGGTTGTCGCTGGTCGGGTTGTAGGTGCCCGGGTTGTTCAGATAGTAGCCGTCGTTGATCGAGTTCGGATGCTCGTCGAGCATCACGAAGAGGTCGGACGGCCGGGCCACCGCGCTCTCCTTGAGATACTGGCGGAAGTCGACGTAGCGGTTCCGGCCCTTGGATTCGGAGGCACCGGGGTCCGCCGGTTGGTCGTACTGGCCGAAGCAGGCGTTCATCGCGAGGCTTCGGGTGCGTTTCGTGAAACCGCGGCTCCTCTGCGCCTTGCTGAGGAACCGGTCCGCCGGGCAGAGATAGGCGCCGACCGAGTTGCCGACATAAGGAGCGTAAGGGCCCTTCGAGAGGTAGATCGTGTTCGTGACGTACTCCTCGGTGCCGGCGGTCATCACGTTGTTCACCCAGTTGCGGTAGCCGCGGGCCTCGTCGGTCTTGCCGCGGGTGATCGTCGCGGTGGTGGTGTCGATGCCGAAATTGTTGACGACGTTGTCGTTGTTGTCGCCGTTGTAGAACTTCCACGCGAGCATGAGCTGTCGCGTGTTGTTCATGCACTGGATGCCCTGGGCCTTGGACTTGGCCTTGCCCAAGGCCGGCAAGAGCATGCCGGCCAGGATGGCGATGATGGCGATGACGACCAGCAGCTCGATGAGCGTGAAACCGGAACGACGGCCGGTCCTCTGCGGCCGTGTCGGCAAAGACGGGGATAGGTTCATGGATCAGACGGGCCCAAGGTGGAATACGAGATGACGCTTGGCCGGGCGCGGCGGAAAACGCAAGCCCGGCGTCGGCGCGTTGCTCTTGGGCGCGATCTGAGGCGGCGGTCAGAGGCGGCGGAAACCGGCGCACCTTGTCCTGCCGGGTGACGGAGCAAGGTCGGACCGGATGTTCGGAGCGGACCGAGGCAACGTCCGCGCGCCAGCGTCTTGGACTGAGCGCGGCTTACCGCCGCTTTTGGGTTGGCCGCGAAGGAACGCAAAGAACTCAAAGGGAGCGGGGCACTGCCGTGTTTTCTTTTGTGCTCTCCGCGTTCTTTCGCGGCCATATCCGTCCGAAAGCGGCAGCTCCGCTGCGCTGCGCCGCCGGACTCCAAAACCTCGCGGAGAACGATCGGTCCATGGGCAGGGGAAGGCCACCGGACCTCGGCGGCGTTTCGCGCTGACCATCCGGCCCGGTCTGCTCCACGGCCTTCCGCCGCTTCCGATTGCGCCGCGATCCGGCGACGTGTTCGACATTCCCGGCAGCCTCGTCATACTCGGCGCCCGTGACCGGTTCCCAGAAACGACGCGTCCTCGTCGGCATGAGCGGCGGGGTGGATTCTTCCGCCACCGCGGCCCTGTTGCAGGCCGAGGGCTTCGACGTCGTGGGCGTCACTCTCAAGCTCTGGCCGCAGGACTGCGTCGACCGCGCCGAGGACAAGTGCTGCGGCCCGCAGGCGGTGATGGACGCGCGGAGCGTCTGCGCGAAGCTCGGCGTGCCCTACTACCTCGTGGACGAGGCGGCGCTCTTCCAGCAGAAGGTGATCGGCTACTTCGCCGAGGAGTACAAGGCCGGCCGCACGCCGAACCCGTGCGTGATGTGCAACCAGCACCTCAAGTTCGGCGTCCTGCTCGACCGCGCGCGCCAGCTTGGCTGCGACCTGATCGCCACCGGCCATTTCGCCCGCTTGCAGCGGGACGAGGCGACCGGCCGCACCTTGCTGCTCAAGGGCCGCGACCCGCGGAAGGACCAGAGCTACTTCCTCTTCAGCCTGCGCCAGGACCAGTTGGCCCGGTCGCTCTTCCCGCTCGGCGAGAAGACCAAGGCCGACACCCGCGAGGTCGCCCGCGCCTGCTCGCTCCGCACGGCCGACAAGGAGGAGAGCATGGAGATCTGCTTCGTGCCGGACAACGACTACGGGAAGTTCCTCGAGCGGGCGAAGCTCGCCGAGCGCCACCGCGGCGACATCGTCGACACCGCCGGGAACAAACTGGGCGAGCACGACGGCATCGAGTTCTACACCATCGGCCAGCGCCGCGGCCTCGGCGTCTCCGCGAAGGAACCGCTCTACGTCATCGAGCTCGACCCCGTCTCCAACCGGGTCACGGTGGGTGACGAGTCGAAGCTCGAGCGCGCCTCGTTCAAGGTCGCGAACTGCAACTGGATCCCGTGGGAGACACCGCCGGCGGTGTTCGAGTGCTCCGCGAAGATCCGCTACAACCATCCGGGCGCCGCCGCGACCGTCACGCCGGGGCCGGGTGGCACGGCACAGGTCCAGCTCCACGCGACGGCCCGCGCCGTCACGCCGGGCCAAGCCTGCGTCTTTTACGGCGGACCGGACGGGGACGTCGTCTTCGGCGGCGGCTGGATCACGCGCTGACCCGGATCCCTGCCCGGAGCACGGCTGCGGTCGTCCGGGCTCCCGCGGCGCACCCGCTCAGCGTCACTTCCGCCTCAGCACCGCCACGTAGGCGCCGTCCACCTCCGCGGTGACCGGATGCAGCTGCATCTCGCGGACCAGCTCGAAGGCCGTGTCCTCCTCGACGAAGCGCGCGACCACGTCGTGGTTCTCCTCGGGTTCGAGGCTGCACGTGGAATAGACCAACGTGCCGCCCGGCTTCAGCGCCGGTGCGACCCGGCGGAGGATCGACGCCTGTTCCGTCGCCAGACGCGTGATCTCCTCCGGCGACAACCGCCAGCGCAGCTCGACCCTTCGCCGCAGGACGCCGGTGTTCGAGCACGGCGCGTCCACGAGGATGCGGTCGTAGCTCCGGCCGGGCGGGAGCGCGGCATCGGCATCGGCGACGGGCTCGACGCAGTTGACGCTGAGGCGGGCGCAGTTCTCGCGGACCAGGGCCAGCCGCCCGGCCGAGAGATCGTGGGCGACGATCCGGCCCCGGTTGCCCATGAGCTGGGCGATGAAGGTCGTCTTGCCTCCGGGCGCAGCGCAGAAGTCGAGGATGGTCTCGCCCGGCAACGGCCCGAGCTCGTGCACCGCCAGCAACGTGCTGGGGTCCTGGATGTAGAAGCCGCCTTGGCGGAAGCTCGGCAGCTCCGCGAGCGGCGGATGCGCCCGCAGCGGGAAGACCAGGTCCGGCCCCGTCCAATCGTAGGTGCGCAGGTCGTGACCGACCTCCTCCACTCGCCAGCGTTCGCGCAACTGCGCGGCGCTCATGCACAGCGTGTTGGCGCGTGCGAAGGTCCGCGGCGGCGTGTTGTCCCAGACGAGCAGCTGCCGCAGCTCATCGGCGTCCAGCGCCGTCCTCCATCGCTCGACCAGCCAGGCCGGATGCGACCAACCGGTGGCGAGATCGGAGGTCCGCAGGTCGTCGAGCGCCTTGGCGAGCGCATCGCCTTCGCGGAGGCAGCCGCGCAGGACGGCGTTGATGAACCCGCTCTGCGAGACCATGCCGGCATCGCGGGCGAGCTGGACCGTCTCGTTCACCGCGGCGAACTCCGGGATGCGGTCGAGCCAGAACAGCTGGTAGAGCCCGAGGCGGAGGAGCGTCTGGACGGACGCCTCCTGGGAACGGCCGTTGGTCTTGCGGGCCACGAGCCAATCCAGCGCGGCCCGCCAGCGGGTCACGCCGAAGACCAGTTCCTGCGCCAATCGGCGGTCGTCGGGATGCAGCGAGCGGAATCCGGGGTCGTGTTCGAGCCTGTTTTCGAGAAAATCGCCCGGCGCGTCGGCGGCCCACAACAGGCGGGCGGCAATTTGTCTTGGTGCGGAAACCATCGGGCAGGCATACTGACCGCCACTCACGAACGAGCCAGCATTTAGCAGATATGAAAGAGGAGATGGAGCAATTGGTGTCCGCCGGAAAAATCCAGCCGAAACACGTCACGCCGCTTGTGGCGCTCGTGGAGGCGGGATATTGCCAGCACAAGAGCTGGGGATTCGGAAAGATCAAGACGGTCGACGGCATCGCCGGCCGCTTGGTCGTCGATTTCCCCGGCAAGACCGGCCACACGCTGGACCTCGAGTTCGCCGCGGATTCGCTCAAGGCGATCCCCAAGGCCCACATCTTGGCCCGCAAGCACGCCGACCTGAAGGGCGTGCAGCAGATGGCCGCCCTCCACCACCTCGACGTGGTGAAGATGGTCGTCATGAGCTTCGGCGGGCGGGCGACCGTGGACCAGATCCAAGGCGTGCTCGTGCCCGACGTCATCCAGTCCGACTGGAAGAAGTGGTGGGAAGCGGCCCGCACCGAGCTGAAGAAGGACGGGCACTTCCAGGTGCCGCTCAAGAAGGCCGACCCGGTGATCTACCAGGTGCTGGAGCAGCCGCTCGCACAGCGGTTGTCCGCCGAGTTCAAGGCCGCCAAGGGCCTGAAGGCCCGCGTCAACGTCGCCGGCGAGATGGTCAAGAGCATCGCCGACATGGCGGACGCCTCGGTGGCCGCCGACGCGGTGACCACGTTGAACGCGGACATCGCGAGCCACGTGAACACGATGCAGCCGCTCGCGCTGGAAGGCATCTTCATGCGCGACGACCTGCGCACGGCCGCCGGCATCACGCCGATCGAGGGCGAGATCCCCGCCACCTCCGTCTGGTCGCAGGGGACGCGCCTCAAGGACCTCTTCGAGGAGATCCCCGCCGCCAAGCACCGCCGCGTGCTGGAGTCGTTCAAGGTCTCCGTGCCCGACTGGGCCGTCCAGCTGGTGATGCTGTTCAACAACGTCCCGGCCAAGCTCGTCGGCGAATGCGCCAAGCTCCTCCTCCAGGAAGGCAAGGGCCAGCTGCTCAAGGACACGCTCACCCGGCTCATCAGCCAGCACGGCGCGAGCACCGAGCTGCTGCTGTGGTTCAGCAAGGAGCGCAACGACTACTTCGCCGAGCTGCTCACGCCGGAGGTCTTCCGCGCGATGCTCACGGCGATGGAGCGCGACCAGTTCAACGAGCGGAAGACCAACCGTCTCCGCGACCACATCCTCGCCGACCAGCAGCTCATCCCCGACCTCATCAAGTCTGCGGACCTCGAGGTCATCAAGGACATGACGCGCGCGCTGCAGCTCTCGCCGAGCTTCGACGACATGGACAAGCGGTCCCTGCTCGCCCGCATCGTGAAGCAATACCCGGCGATCCAGACCATGATCACCGGCGACCAGAAGAAGGAGGACAACGTGATCCTCGTCTCCTGGAGCAGCCTCGAGCGCCGCAAGGCCGAGTACGACGAGCTGGTCAGCAAGGCGATCCCCGCCAACGTCAAGGACATCGCCCTCGCCCGCAGCTACGGGGATCTCCGCGAGAACCACGAGTACAAGTCCGCCAAGGAGCAGCAGAAGGTCCTCCAGCGCCGCAAGGCCGAGCTCGAGCAGCAGATGGGACGCGCCCGCGGCACGGATTTCTCCAGCCCTCGCACCGACATCGTCGGCCCCGGCGTCGTGGTGACCATCACCGACCTCGGCTCCGGCAAACGCGAGAGCTACGAGCTGCGCGGCGCTTGGGACGGCGAACCGGAGAAGAACATCCTCAGCTACCTCACCCCGCTCGCGCAGGCCCTGGTCAACAAGGCCGTCGGCGCCGAGGTCGAGTTCACGAACGAAGGCGTCATCCGGAAGCTCCGGATTGAGGCCATCGCCCCTCCTGCGGCCTGACGCCCGCCGGGTCGGTCATCGGGTTCCGTCGGCGGCCTGCCGGCGGAGCCCGGTCGGGGTCATGCCGGTGACCGAACGGAACGCCCGCGTGAACGCGCTGTGGTCGTAGAACCCGCAGGTCACCGCGATCTCGGCCACCGGCCGGTCGGTCTCGGTCAACAGACGCGACGCCGCCGCGAGGCGCGTCTGCGAGATGAGCTGGCTCGGCGTGATGCGGAAGATCCGCTTGATCAACCGAGCGAAGCGCACCGGCGACAACCCCGCCCGCCTCGCCAACACCGCCGGTGACAGCGGTCCGCCGAACTCCGCTTCCAGATGCTCCAGCGTCCCGGCCAGGCCGGCCGGGATGACCTCGCTGTCGCCCGGGGCCCTCAGGTCCCTCGAGATCCCCACGATCCCCACGACCGCGCCGGCGTCGTCGAGCAACGGCAGCTTCGTGGTGAGGCACCAGCCTTGGCGACGGCGCGGATACCAGTGCAGTTCCAGCCGGTCGCGGATCGGCCGGCCGGTGCGGAGCACCGAGGCATCCTGCGCGGCGTAGCGTTCCGCCAGCTCGGAAGGGAACACCTCGCGCACATGGCGACCGAGGAGCTCGCGTTTCTCGCGCAGACCGCAGCGCTCCACGAGCGAGCGGTTGACCGCCAGATAGCGCCCGGCGCGGTCCTTCACGAAGAACACCGCGTCCGGCACGTGCTCGAAGAGCTCGGCGAACGCCTCGGCGGCGGCGGAGCCCAGGAGCGGCGAGGCGGACATCGGGCGGTCGGACTTGGCGGTCACGCGGTCACCGTACGCGGTCCCGGCCGGATCGGCGACACGCCGCGCGGACCGCACCCCGTCACGACAGAAGCCGGAAAAGACAAAGCCCGCTGGCATCGACGCCAGCGGGCTTTTCGCGGATGCGCCGGGGCGCATCGGCCTCCATCACTTCAGGAGCTCTTCGGCGATCTGGACGGCGTTGAGCGCGGCGCCTTTCAACAACTGGTCGCCGGAGACCCAGAAGCAGAGGCCGTTGTCCAAGGCGCAGTCGAGGCGGAGGCGTCCGACGGCGCAGTTGTAGCGACCGGAGACGTCGAGGGGCATCGGGTAGGACTTGTCGGCGGGATCGTCCACGACATCGAGGCCGGGAGCTTGGGCGAGCACGGCGCGGGCGGCCTCGATCGTCACAGGGCGCTCGAACTCGGCGCTCACCGCGACCGAGTGCGCGCGGAAGACCGGCACGCGGACGCAGGTCACCGAGGCGCGGAAGGTCGGATGGTGCATGATCCGGCGGCCTTCGTTCTCCATCTTCATCTCCTCCTTTGTGTAGCCGGTCGCGAGGAACGAATCGACCTGCGGCAGCACGTTGAAAGCGATCTGGTGCGGATAGACCTCCTTGGTCACCGGTTGGCCGGCGGCGAACTGCCGCACCTGGCGGTCGAGCTCCTCGACGGCCTTGGCGCCGGTGCCGGAGACAGCCTGGTAGCTCGACGCGAAGACGCGCTTCACGCCGAACGCCCGGTGCAGCGGGTACAGCGCCATCAGAGTGATCGCGGTGGTGCAGTTCGGGTTCGCGAGGATGCCCTTGTGCCCCTTCACGTCGGCGCCGTTGATCTCCGGCACGACCAGCGGCACGTCCGGATCCATGCGGAACGCGCTCGAGTTGTCCACCACGACGCATCCGGCGGCCGCGGCGATGGGACCGAACTCTTTCGAGATCGAGCCGCCGGCGCTGAACAGCGCGATGTCGATCCCGCGGAAAGAATCCCGGGTCAGCTCGGCGACGACGTGGTCGACGCCTTTGAACTTCATCGTCTTGCCCGCGGAACGGGCGGAGGCGAGCAGCGTGAGCTTCCCGACCGGGAAACCGCGCTTCTCGAGCGTTTCGATCATCTCGACGCCGACGGCGCCAGTGGCGCCGACGACGGCCACGTGCGGAGTACGATTCATAAAGGACGCGGAGACTAAGAACCGCGCCCCGACTGTCGAGGCGAAGTTTTCGGCGGGACGGGTGAGGCTCGGCGACACAGCAGACCAGAAACCTGCGCCTCGTCTGTCCGCTGCTTCGGGTCGCGTCCCGCTCCTCGGCATCTCCGCCGTGGAAAGAGGGTGCGATCCGAAGTGGCGGTCAGTGGAGGTGAGAAAGCGAGTGCGGGAACGAGGGGGATGCAGCGGTGAAGCCAGTCGCGGACCTTCCTGGTGTCGCGTGGTAGGGCGAAGCTCCTGCCGAGCCCCCGCGAGTTCACGGGCCGCCCTTTGCTCAGCGGCTCGGCAGGAGCCTCGCCCTACCGGCGGTCTCGTTCCTCCTCGCTCCCAATCCACAGCCATGCCTCTCCTTCACCGCTTCCTGTCCGCCACTTCTCATCGCACCCTGGAAAAGATTGCGTCCGGGCACCGCAGCGCGCGATACCTCCGAGGCCCGCCCCCTCTCTCCGTGGGACCTCGATTGAACCGCGCATCCCTACATCCCGCGACCTGTCGTCTCCGCTGGATGGTGACATGGCTGATCGTCCTCGCCTGTATCCAACTCGGGCGTTGCCTCGCGCAGACGAACGGCGCACCGGCCCCGGTCCACAAGATCGACGGCTCGATGATCCGGGAATGGCTCGTGCTCGGACCGGTCCCGTCCCAGGTGGTGGAGCCCGATTTCTTGGCCGAGGCCGGCGGCGAGGCGGCCGCCCGGCCGAAAGAGGGCGACACGGTGACCGCGAAGGACGGCACGCCACGGGTCTGGAAGCGCCTGCGCTCGCCGGACGACCTGGTGAATCTGGAACGGGTCTTCGGCCTGGAGCATCCCTACGCCGTGGCCTACGCCTATTGCGAGCTGGAGAGCGACCAGACCGGCGAGACCGCTCTCCGCGGGTTCGCGTGCGAAAAGTCCCCGGTCTGGATCGAAGGCCGACGCGCCGGCGTCCTGACCAGTGAGCCGGGAACGGTCATCGACGTGCCGCCAGTGGTGCCGATCCAGCTCAAGGCCGGACGAAACCGCTGCCTGATCAAACTCCACCACGCCGGTGGCTACAGTTTTGAGTTCATGGTGCAACCGCTGCCCTTCGAGCGGGCGGTGGCGGATCTGGAGGTCGTCGGCGACGACCGACGACCGGTGGCTGGTGCCTGGGTCCAGTTCTAGGACCGGGGCAAGCTCGTGGCCCGGGTGAGGACCGATGATCTCGGCCGGGCGCGGGTCGATCTCCACCCGGTGGCCGAGTCGTATGACCTGCGGGCCGTCGCCGGAGACCGGGCGGTGTGGGCGTATGGGATCGCCATCCCGCAAGGCGGACGGCGGACGGTCACGATGGCGTTGACGGATGCCGTCTCGATCACCGGCCAAGTCCAGGCGCTCGATGGATCCGGCATGGGCGCCATCGTCGTCCAGGCCTTGCGCGTGGAGGAACTGCCGACCGATCCGGCCAGCGGCACCGGCAGGGCCCGGGTGGCGGGGCGAGAGACCGGCGGTGCCGCCCGTCCCGCTCCGGTCGACCAGATGCCGTTGTTGTGTCCTTTGCCGGATTTTTCCGAGACGGTGCTGTCGACGACGAACGGTGCCTACCGGTTCGTGGGCCTGCGCCCCGGGCGCTACCGGTTGCAGGCCCACGGCGGGGACGGCCTTGTGTCGCCGCTGAACGGTGGCGGCGGCTACGCCTCCGGCCCGGCCGTCGTCGAGGTCGGGCCCGGCCGGCCGGTCCCGCAAGCGCAGTTCCGGTTCGCCGAACCGCGGAAGGGGACCTGGCGCACCATCCCGTTGAAACGGGGCCTCAAGGAGGTCATCCCATCGGTGGTCCATCGCGGCTCCGATGGCACGCTCTGGGCCGGGACGGTGGAAGGTGGCGTGTTCAGCTTCGATGGCGTCGAGCTCGATGACCACTTCGGAAGTGGCACGATGCGCGGATTCGTCAGCGTTGTGGCGGACGGCGGCGGCGGTCTGCTTTGGGTGGGGAGCGAAGTTGGTGTGAGCTTGTTTGGCCCCGGCACGGATCAGAACTTCCCTTTGCCCCCTCCGTTGCCTCGTACCCATGTCTCCGCGATCCTCACGGACCCGGACGGTCAGGTCTGGGTGGGCACGGATTGTGGATTGTTCCGACAGGACGGGAGCCGACTGGAGCGGCTCGGCTTCGCGGAAGGCCTTCCCAGTTTGTCGGTCACCTCCCTGTCGCGGACCCGCGACGGGGCGCTCTGGATCGGCACCGACAACGGTCTCGTCCGCTTGGAAGGCCGCAGCATGACCCATCTGCGACCGTTCCCAGGGTTCGCCGACCCGCGCATCGGGGATCGGATCCACCAATCTCGCGACGGGGCGCTCTGGTTCTCGAGCACCCCCACGGCGCGCCCCGCCTCCGGGGTGGTGCGTTACGACGGCACGAACTTCTTGCGGTTCGGAGTGGAGAACGGCCTGCCGGCGGCCGCGGCGAGCGATATCGCCGAGACCTCCGACGGAGCGCTTTGGTTCGTGAGCGGTGGCGGACTGTCACGGTTCGACGGGACGACCGTGCTGAACTACTCCGACCCCGGACACCCCGGCGACCTGCAAGCACGCCGGATCCATGTGGACGGCGACGACGTGATCTGGTGCGCCACCGTCCGCGGCATCGTGCGGTTCGATCCGGGCCACTTCACGACACTGGATGGGCGCCATGGCTTTTCACGGGGAATCCGCGACCCTTACCCGGTAGGAACGATCGTACCGGACTCCGGAGGCCAGTACTTGGTCGGCGCCGAAGGGGGTGGGATCTTCCGGACCGACGGAGAACACCTTGGGCGGATCAGCGCCGACACTGCCCAATGGGATGTCTACCGGAAGATCCACCGGTCCCGGGACGGGACGCTCTGGCTGGGCCAGGGAGACGGTCTGTACCGTTTCGAGAACGGACATAAGACCACGGCGACTGGTTCCTCGATGGTGATGGCACTGAGCAGCGACCGCGCGGGCAACGTCTGGTTCGGTAACGGGTGGCAGGGCGGCGGCCTGACCCGCTACGATCCCAGGAACGGGACGACCCGGAACTTCACCTCGGCCGAGGGTATGCCCAGCGATGAGGTGTGGGCGCTCGAGCCGGACGACTCGGACGGGATGTGGGTCGGCACCGGGAACGGTCTGGCTCGGTATCGGGGCGGCAAGATCGAGGTCTGGAACGATCCGCCCGATCTGCAGGTGGGGGCGGTCATGCATCTGCGGCACGACCGCGACGGCTCGCTGTGGGCCGATAGCGTCATCGGCTCCCGCAGCCTGAAGGATGGCGCCCGCTTCACCTCCGACCCGACCAATGGTCTGCCCCGTCTGAAGACCTTCTGCAGCGTCCGCACCCCCGACGGCATCGTCTGGATGGGCACGGACGGCAACGGGTTGTTGGGCTACGACGGCCGGGCCGTCACCCGGATCGACACGCGGGACGGGCTCGCCGGGAACCAGGTCTTCTGCGCCGCCGCCATGACCAACGGCGCGCTGCTGCTCGGAGGGATGGATTTCGGCCTGGTCCGCTTCCAGCCCACCAAGTCGCGCCCGTCCATCCGGATCCTGGAAGCGCGGTCAAGCAGGCTGGTCCTCACCAACCCGGCCCCGGTCCTGGCTGCGGAGGCCGGCCAGAGCCTCCGGATACGATGGCAGGAGATCGACCTGAAGACCCATGCCGACAAGCGGCAGTTCTACTATCGCCTGCTCGACCGCGACGGGACGACGGTCGCCTCGGCCGTCACCTCGCAGCGCGAGTTCGTCTGGATCCCTGAGAAGAAAGGGACGTTCGGCTTCGAGGTCCAGGCCATCGACCGGGACCTGAACTACTCCGCGCCGGCGCGGTCCACGTTGCGGATCTTCCTCCCTTGGTATGGCGATCCGTGGGTGTTGGTGCCGTCCGGCGGAGGCGTGCTCGCGCTGGCCGGCTTCTCGGTCTATTCCGGCCTGCGACAACGCGCGAACCGCCGCGAGACGGAACGGCTGCGCGAACAGATGCTCGTCCAAGAACGGAGCGCGCGCGCCATCTTGGAGGAATCCAACCGCGCGCTGGAGGTCGCCACCCAGGCCAAGAGCCTGTTCCTGGCGAACATGAGCCACGAGATCCGCACGCCCTTGAACGCGGTGCTGGGCTTCTCCCAGATCCTCCATCGGGACCGTGCGCTCGGACCGGACCACCGCCGGTCGGTCGGCATCATCGAGCGGAACGCGCTGAACCTGCTCTCCTTGGTCAACGGGATCCTCGACCTCTCCAAGATCGAGGCAGGCCGCGTGGAGCTGCTCCCGACCGATTTCGACCTGCGGCAGCTCGTGCTCGATCTCTCGGCGATCTTCGAGCCGCAATGCCAGCAGGCCGGGCTCGCGTGGCGGGTCGAATGGGTGCTCGCGGCCGGCCCCGGTGCGCCGGAGCGACCGGTCCCGTTGCACGGCGACGCCGGCAAGATCCGCCAGGTGCTGGTCAACATCCTGGGCAACGCGGTCAAGTTCACCGAGACCGGCGGCGTGACCCTCCGCGTGTCCGATGAAGCCGATGCCGCCGATGGAGCCGCCTCATCCGCTGCCGTGCTTCCTCGCAGGACGGCCTTCGTGTTCCGCGTCGAGGACACCGGTCCCGGGATGCCGGCAGCGGTGCGCGAGAAGATCTTCGACGCCTTCATCCAAGACACCGAAGGCCAGCGCAAAGGCGGGACCGGCCTCGGCCTTTCCATCGCCCGCAGCTACATCGGGCTGATGGGCGGCAAACTCCAGGTCGAGTCCGAGCCCGGCCGCGGAAGCTGCTTCACGGTCACGTTGCCGTTGGCGCCGGCGCTGGCGCCGTTCGCGCCCCCGGCCGAAGGGCCATCGCGGTTGGCCGGTGCCCGGACGGTGCGGGCGCTGGTCGCGGACGACGTGCCGGAGAACCGCGAGATCCTGCGGCGCCTGCTCTCGGACATCGGCATCTCGGTGGTCCTCTGCGAGGACGGCGCGTTGGCGCTCGATGCGTTGCGCACGGACGCCTACGACATCGCGTTCATGGACATCCGGATGCCGGGCCTCACCGGCATGGAAGTGGTGGAGCGCTATCTCGCCGGCGGCGCCGAGACCCGGACGACGGATGCGGGCGAACGGCCGCGGACGCGCCTGGTCGCCGTCTCGGCGTCCGCACTGGTCCACGAGCGGGAACTCTACACGCGCAAAGGTTTCGATGCCTTCCTGCCCAAGCCCTTCGATTTCGATGAGCTCTGCCGCTGCCTGACGGGCCAACTGGGCGTCGAACTGGAGCAACCGTCCGAGACCGGCCCCGATTCCTCGCCGGGCGCAGAAACGGCGGGCGACGACGGCGCGGTCCACTCCCCTTCGGGCCCGATCGACCGGGCGCGCCTCGGGCGGTTGTTCCGTGGAGACGCCGCCGAGATTGCGAAGTTCTTGGCGGCGTTCCTAGCGACCACGGCGACGCAGTTGGCCCAGCTCCGTTGCGCGCTCGATGCCGGAGATTTCGAGACGCTGGAGATCCTGTCCCACCGGTCACGAGGCACGAGCGCGAACTTCGGCATCACCGCGCTGATCGCTCCGATGGCCCGGATCGAAGAGGCCGCGATTGCCAAGGACCTCGCCGGCTGCCGCGAAGGCATCGGACAGGCCGGGACGGCGTTCGCGGCGGTGCAGGCGGCGGTCTAGACCTGCTTGGAATCTGGAAAGCAGTAAAACAGGAAGGGGCCACCTGTTCTGGGACGATGAAGTCAAAGGCCGGGGGGGCGGGCTACCAGCCCGCTGCATTGGGTGCGCCGGGAACGCACCCTCCGGTGGGTGCGTCCTCGTGCCGAAGCTCGGCGGCAAGTTGCCGCCGAGAACGGCCAGGTTGGCCGTTCCACCCGGAACCCGTTGCATCGTCCCGGCAGTGGGTCGCCTCCGTTCCTGCTTTCCTGTTTTCCAGATAGATC
>JBBRQL010000067.1:0-17734 GCA_038226425.1 Verrucomicrobiota bacterium | reverse complement strand
GCATGTGGTCATCTGGGACCAAGCGGGCTTTCATCCCCGGGCCGGGGACCCGCATCTGCCCGCCCGCATCCATCTGTTGCCTTTGCCGCCTTACAGCCCGGAACTCAATCCGGTCGAGGGCTTGTGGGACCAGGCACGCGAGGTGACCTGCAACCGCCACTTCGCCGGTCTGGACCAGATGGAAGAAGCCTTGACCTCGGCTCTCCGCCCCTTTTGGGAGACTCCTGCCAGAACCCTCTCGTTGGTCCACCACTGGCTCCACTCTCAAGCAAACGTTACAGTTTGATTCATTCTACCGGTCGTTAGTGCGAACTGGTATCAGGCCGTGCGGCCGCCAGGAAGACGCTGTTTCAAGCGGTCGAGCAGCACCGCGCCGAGGATCACCAGGCCGAGCACGACCTTCTGCGTGTAGCTCTCGACGCCGGTGAGGTTCATGCCGTTGTTGATCACGGCGATCACGAGCGCGCCGATCAAGGTGCCGATGACGTTCCCTTGCCCGCCGTTCAGGCTCGCTCCGCCCACGACCACCGCGGCGATGGCGTAGAGCTCGTAGCTCGCGCCGTAGGTCGGCGCACCGCTCTTGAGCTGGGACGCCATCACGATGCCGCCGAGCCCGGCCATCGCGGCGCTCACGGTGTAGGCGAAGAGCTTCACCCGGCCGACCGGCACGCCCGAGAGCCGCGCCGCCTGCTCGTTGCCGCCGACGGCGTAGAGCTGGCGGCCGAGGACCGTCCTCGTCAGCAGCACGTGCGACGCGGCGAAGACCAGCGCCATCAGCGCGACGGCGTGCGGCAGGCCGAAGATGCCGGTGCCGCGCCCCAGCCACGCCGAGGCGTCCGGCAGCTCGTAGATCGAGCGCCCTTCCGCGAGCAAGAACGCCAGACCGCTCGCCACCTGCATCACCGCCAGCGTGGCGATGAACGGCGGCAACCGGAACCGCACCACCATGCCGCCCGAGACCGCGCCGATCAACGCGGAGAGCGCGATGCCGGCGCCCGCGCAGACCACCAACGCCCCCGGCCCGGCCAACGCGCCGCCGGACTGGTCGCGCACCAGTCGCGTCGCCACCACCGCCGCCAACGCCACCAGGCTGCCCACGCTCAGGTCGATCCCGCCGGTGAGGATCACGAAGGTGAGCCCGGCCGAGAGGATGGCGACGACCACGATCTGGTTGGCGACGTTGAGCAGGTTCTGTCGCGTGAGGAACACCGGCCAGCAGGAAGCCCCTGGCGACAGCATCACCGGCGCTCCGATCGACGGGAACTTCCCCGCGAGGTCGGCGAAAACCGTCCAGTCCGCGCACTCCGGCGTCGTGGCGATGGCACCGAGCCGGGTCCCGGCCGCGTCCAGCCGTCTCAGCGCGTCGCGGACATCGCGCGGTTCGCCGACGACTTTGCCGGCCACTTTCCCGCCCGCAGATGTGAGCGCCCGCTCCAAGGTCTCGGCGAACTGCCGGTCGTCGTCGGTGGCCCGTGCGACGATGAGCACGGGCGAGGCGCTACCGGACCGCAAGAGTCCATCGGCAAGCGCTTCCGCGGCGGCGGCACCGGAAGGACGGCTGTCGCGCAGGGTCACCGCCGAGAAGAAGGCGCACAACAGCAGCAGCACGCCGGCCATGCCGTAGTGCCGTAGCGCATCGGTCCAGCCGTGCCGGTCCATCACGTTCGGATATCTCACGGGGATGATCCCGGCCCTGTCCTGTGTCCGGCCGCGCAGGCACCGACGGGACCGTTGCCCGTCGTCGGCACGGAGAGATCCCCGGGCCGGATCTTCATGCGACTGCCCGACGGAGCCGAGATCACTTCGGCATCGCCAACCCTACCTTGCTGGCCACCTGCATGACATCTTTGTCACCGCGGCCAGAGATGTTGATGATGACCAGGTCGTCCTTCGACATCTTCGGCGCGCGCTCGATGGCTGCGGCGACGGCGTGGGCGCTCTCGAGCGCGGGGATGATGCCTTCGATCCGCGCCAGCCGCATGAAGGCGTCGAGCGCCTTGTCGTCGGTCGCGTAGGTGTAGTCGACGCGGTGCTGGTCGCGCAGCCACGCGTGCTCGGGCCCGACCGCCGCGTAATCGAGACCGGCGCTCACGCTATGGGTGAGCTGGATCTGGCCGAACTCGTCCTGCAGGATGTAGCTGCGCGTCCCTTGCAGCACGCCCAGCGAGCCGCCCTGGAAGCGCGCCGCGTGCTTCTCGGGGAAGATCCCTTCGCCGCCGGCCTCGACGCCGAGCATCTTCACCGACGCATCGTCGAGGAACGGGTAGAACAACCCGATGGCGTTGGACCCGCCGCCGACGCAGGCGATGAGCAGGTCGGGCAAGCGCTCCTCCTGCTCCAGGATCTGCCGGCGCGCCTCGTCGCCGATGATGCGGTGGAAGTTCCGCACCATGACCGGATACGGATGTGCCCCGTAGGCGGTGCCGAGGATGTAGTGCGTGGTGCGGATGTGGGTGACCCAGTCGCGCATGGCCTCGTTGACGGCCTCCTTGAGCGTCTGCTGGCCGGCCTTCACCGGCACGACCTCGGCGCCGAGCATCTTCATCCGGTAGACGTTCAGCTCCTGTCGCACGCAATCGACCGCGCCCATGTAGATGACGCATTCCATGCCGAACATCGCCGCCACGGTCGCGGTGGCCACGCCGTGCTGGCCGGCGCCGGTCTCGGCGATGATGCGCGTCTTGCCCATGCGCTTCGCGAGGAGGATCTGGCCCATCGCGTTGTTGATCTTGTGGGCGCCGGTATGGAGCAGGTCCTCGCGCTTGAGGTAGATCTTCGCGCCGCCGAGCTCCCGCGTGAGCCGTTCGGCATAGTAGAGCGGCGTCGGGCGACCGACGAACTCGCGCAGGTAGTAGCTGAGCTCCTGCTGGAAGGCCGGGTCCCTCTGCGCGCGGAAGTATTCCTCCTCCAGCTGCTGGAGCGGATGGACCAGCGTCTCGGGCACGTAACGGCCGCCGTAGTCACCGAAATGACCTCGGGCATCGGGCATCGAAGGCGTGGCGAACGGGGCGGCGGTGGCGCTCATGTCGGGCGAAATTACCGCAGGTCGCCACGACGGAAAGCGGGAAAACCGCGCGAGGGCACCGCGGAGGGGTAAGCGCATCGCGCCGAGAAGGCCGCACTTCTACGTTGAACCCGCGCCCGGCCGGGTCCCAGCGTCGGCGCGCCATGGAGATCTCCGAGACGATCCAATGCCCGTACTGCGGCCAGCCGATGGAGCTGGTCGTGGACACCAGCGTCGAGCAGCAGCGCTTCACCACCGACTGCGAGGTGTGCTGCCGGCCGTTCGAGGTCTTCGCCGAGTGCGAGCCGGGCGAGGTGCTCGCGCTCGACGTGCAGGCGTGACGCCGCCCCGGCCGACCGGCATGCTCCGCGCATGACTCACCGCATCACCTCAGGCTTCGCCGACCGGCTGAGACGCGCGATCCCGTTCGGGCTCGGCCAGACGAAGCCGAAGCATTTCCGGGACATGCTCGGGATCATCTGGCGGAACCGCGACAACCTGCCGCACGCGTGGCGGGTCGTTACGCGCGGGGTGTGCGACGGCTGCGCCCTCGGCGTCGCCGGCCTGCACGACTGGACCATCCCCGGCGTCCACCTGTGCATGACGCGGCTGAACCTGCTCCGCCTCAACACCGCGCCCGCGCTCGACGTCAAGATCCTCGGCGACATCGCCGCCCTGCGGAAACGCCTCGCGTCCGAAGCCCGCCCGGCGCCGCGGAACGGGTCCGGCGACCGGAACCTCCGGGCCGGATCGGACAACCCGGCCTTGCTCCTCGACAACGCCCAGCTCCGCGAGCTCGGGCGCATCCCGTATCCGCTGCTCCGTCGCCGCGGCGAACCGGGCTTCCGCCGAGTCTCGTGGGAAGAGGCGAACGCGCTGCTCGCGAAACGTATCCGCGCCACCGACCCGAAGCGTCTCGCCTTCTTCGTCACCGCCCGGGGCGTGACCAACGAGGTCTACTACGTCGCGCAGAAGGTCGCGCGCTTCCTCGGCACCAACCATGTCGACAACGCGGCCCGCCTCTGCCACGCGCCCAGCACCGGCGCGATGAAGCACGCCATCGGCTACGCCGCGTCGACCTGCTCGTACAAGGACTGGTACGGCACCGACCTCATCGTCTTCTTCGGCGCGAACCCGGCCAACGACCAGCCGGTCACGACCAAGTATCTGCACGAGGCGAAGGAGCTCGGCACCAAGGTCGCCATGGTGAACCCGTACCTCGAGCCCGGCATGAGGCGCTACTGGGTCCCGAGCATCGCGGGCAGCGCGCTCTTCGGCACCGACATCGCGGACTGGTGGTTCCCGGTCGCGCAGGGCGGCGACATCGCCTTCATCCACGGCGTGCTCAAAGTGCTCATCGAACACGGCTGGGTACGGGACGACTTCATCCAGAAGCACACCGAAGGTTGGGAGGAACTGCGGTCGGCGATCGGCGACCTGAGATTCGAGACGCTCGAGGCCCAAGCCGGGTTGCCGCGTTCGTCGATGGAGGAGTTCGCCGAGCTGCTCCACCAGTCGAAGAACGCCGTCTTCGTCTGGAGCATGGGCATCACGCAGCATTCCTACGGCGGCGACGCGGTGAGCGCGGTGCTCAACCTCGGCCTCGCGATGGGATACGTCGGACGGGAGAAGACCGGTCTGATGCCGATCCGCGGCCACAGCTCGGTGCAGGGCGGCGCGGAGATGGGCTGCTATTCGACCGCGTTGCCCGGCGGCAAACCGCTCACCCCCGCGAACCTCGCGGCGCTGTCCGCACAGTACGGTTTCACGCTGCCCGATTGGCCCGGGCTCGATTCCGTGGACATGGTCGAGGCCTGCGGCGACGGACGTCTCGACATCCTGTGGTGCCTCGGCGGCAACTTCCTCCGCACCTTGCCCGAACCCGGCCACGTCGCCCGCGCACTGGAGAAGGTCCCGTTGCGCGTCCACCAGGACATCATCCTCACCGACCAGATGTTCCTCGAACCGGGCGAAGCGGTCCTCATCCTGCCGGCGCAGACGCGGTACGAGCAGGAAGGCGGCGGCATCGAGACCACCACCGAGCGGCGCATCGCCTTCTCGCCCGAGATCCCGCGCCAGGTCGGCGAAGCCCGGGCGGAATGGCGCATCCTCCGCGATGCCGCCGCCGCCGCCTATCCCGAGCGCGCTCCGCTGCTCGGCTGCCGCACCGGCCAGTCGATCCGCGAGGAGATCGCCCGGGTGGTCCCGTTCTATGCGGGCTGCGAGAAGCTCTCGAAGACCGGTGACGCCGTGCAGTACGGCGGCCCGCGGCTCTGCGACGGCGGCGCCTTCGCGACACCGGACGGCAAGGCCCACTTCAAGGTCGTCGCGATGCCGCCGCAGCCGGTGCCGGGAGGGACGGCTTCCACGCCGTCCTCGAAATCCGGACAGGGCGCGAGTGGAACCTTGCCCTCCCGGGACTTTGTGGTCTCGACGCGGCGCGGGAAGCAGTTCAACTCGCTCATCTACGCCGAGGTGGACCCGCTCAACGGAGCGCCCCGCGACGCGGTTCTCATCGCGCCGGAGGACGCCGCGGAACTCCACCTCGCCAAAGGCGACCGCATAGGGCTCGTGAACGACCTGGGCCGGTACGAGGGCAGCGTCTTCCCGGCCCCGATCGCGCGCGGCAACCTCCAGATCCATTGGCCCGAAGGGAACGTCCTCCTCCGCCACGGCATCACCGACCCCGCCAGCGGCGTGCCGGAGTACAACGCGGTGGTCACGATCGAGCGTGTGTAGCGCCCCCGTCAAGGCGTCCCCCAACGCATCGGCCGGATACGCCTGCCAGCCTCGAAGCCCGTCGACAACGTGCCACTCGCGAACCGCATCATCCGATGGACGAACGGCAGCGCGCCGGTCTCGACGACCGACCGCCTCGCGCCGGAGGAGCCCCTCGAGATCCGGGTCGATTCGCGTCCGGTCAGCGTGACCATGCGGACGCCGGGGCATGACGAGGAGCTTGCCGTCGGGTTCCTGCTGACCGAGGGCCTGATCAAGCGCCCCGCCGACGTGGTCGCGGTGCGACCGTATCCGCGCAACGAACTGGGCAACGTCGTGGACGTGCTGCTCTCGCCGGACATCACGGTGGACATGGCCCGGCTCACGCGTCACGTCTTCGCCTCGTCGAGCTGCGGGCTGTGCGGCAAGGCCAGCATCGCCTCGGTGCGCGGCCAGTTCCCCCGCGTGCGCAGCCGTGTCACCGTCGCCGCGGAGACGCTGCTCGCGCTTCCGGAGACGATGCGGGCGGCGCAGACGACCTTCGCGGCCACCGGTGGCCTGCACGCGGCCGCGTTGTTCACGACGGAAGGCCAGATGCTGCTCTTGCGCGAGGATGTCGGACGTCACAACGCGGTGGACAAGGTGCTCGGTCGCGCCTTCCTCGACGGCATGCTCCCGCTTGGCCGCCACGTGCTGCTGGTGAGCGGACGGACGTCCTTCGAGATCCTGCAGAAGGCGCTCGCGGGCGGCGTGGCGATCGTGGCGGCGGTGTCCGCGCCGTCGTCGCTCGCGGTGGAGTTCGCGCGGGCGAACGGCCAGACGTTGGTCGGGTTCCTGCGCGAGAACCGCTTCAACGTCTACGCCGGCGGAAGGCGGGTGCGCTTCCCGGCGGCGTAGTCCGGGAAATCCGTTGGAGCCGCCGCCGTGGTCGTGTTCCACTCCTTGCGCTCCACCATGGAAACCACCGCCGCTCCCGCGCCCCGTCTGCGCGACCTCTCGCCGCAGCAATGGAAGTCCGGGTTCGCCGCGTGGCTGGGCTGGCTCTTCGACGGGCTGGACATGCACCTCTACACGCTCGTCGCGACGCCGTTCGTCGCCGAGCTCCTGAGGGCGTCGTCCCCGGCGGACCCGTTGGTCGGCAAGCGCGGCGCGCTGATCCAGGCGGCGTTCCTCGTCGGTTGGGCGCTCGGCGGGGCGTTCTTCGGGCGTCTCGGCGACCTGCTCGGACGCTCGCGCGCGCTGTCGCTCACCATCCTCACCTACGCGGCGTTCACGGGGCTGAGCTTCTTCGCGCACGAATGGTGGCACCTGCTGGTCTTCCGCTTCCTCGCGGCGCTCGGCATCGGCGGCGAATGGGCCGTCGGCGCGTCGCTGCTCTCGGAGACGTGGCCGAAGACGTGGCGCCCCTGGATCGCGGCGACGTTGCAGACCGCCGTGAACCTCGGCGTCGTGCTCGCGTGCTTCTTCGGTTGGCTGCTGGAGGCGCAGCCGCCGCGCGCGATCTTCCTCGTCGGCATCCTGCCGGCGCTGCTCGTGCTCTGGATCCGCCACGCGGTGCCGGAACCGGCGGAATGGCACGCGGCGCGCCAGCAGAAGAAGCAACGTCCCCCGGGGATCGCCGACCTGTTCCGGGGCGAGGTGGCGAAGGTCACGTGGCCGGTGCTCATCATCTGCGGGATCTCGCTCACGGCGCACTGGACCTTCATGTTCTGGCAGCAGGCGCACGTGCGGAAGCTCGACGAGGTGGTGAAGCTCGCCGCCGCCGAGCAGAACCGCTTCACCACGGTCGCGCTGTTCCTCGTCATGGTCGGCTCGGTGGTCGGCAACTACTTCGCGGGATGGCTGGCAAAACGGTTCGGCTACCGGCGCGCCATCGTGGGCATGTTGGCGGCGTACGGCGCGATCATGATCACCGCCTATTCCCGCCAGCCGAGCTGGGAAGCGCTGCGCGTGTGGCTCGTGCTCATCGGCATCTGCCAAGGCGTGTTCGGGTTGTTCACGATGTGCCTGCCGCCGCTGTTCCCGACGCTGCTGCGCACGACCGGGGCGGGCTTCTGCTACAACTTCGGCCGGATCGTGTCCGCGGCGGGCGTGGTGTTCTTCGGTCTGTTCACGAGCGTCGGCGACGTGCGCACAGCGCTGTTCTACGCGGCGTTCCTGTTCGTGCCGGCGGCCTTCGCGGCGCTGTGGTTGCCGGAGGAAGCGCCGGACGCGGCGTAGCCGTTCAGCCGAGGTCGGCGGCTTCGTCGTCGGTCGCGGACGGATCGGGCCGGCGCGGCTTCTTGGGATCGTAGTAGACCTTCCACAGGACGAGTCCGTGGGCCGGGGCGGTCATGCCGGCCAGCGAACGGTCCCGGCTCGCGAGCATCGGCAGCAGCGCGTCGGGCTTGAACTTGCCCACGCCCACCTGCACGAGCGTGCCCACGATGCCGCGGCACATCTTGTACAAGAAACCGTCGGCCTCGATCACAACTGTCAACAACGCCCCGCTCCGCCGCACCTCGCAGCGCGTCACGTGGCGGATGGTGTGCTTTCGTTCGTAGCCCGGCGTCGAGCTGAAGGCCCGGAAATCGTGGCGTCCCACCAGCGAGGCCGCGGCGGCGCGCATCGCCGCGAGGTCGAGCGGACGGGTGAAATGCCAGGATTGCGCGCGCAGCAACGGGTCGTGCGCGGCGGCGTTCCAGACGAGGTAGCGGTATTGCTTGCCGCTCGCCGAGAAGCGCGCGTGGAAGTCCCGCTTCGCCCGCGCGACGGACACGACCCGGATGTCCTCCGGCAAGTGGGCGTTGGCGGCGAGCACGAGCTTGCGCGGCTCCATCCGGAACGCGGCGCGCGGGACGTCGAAGTGGACGCTCATGCCCCGCGCGTGGACGCCGGTGTCGGTCCGGCTGGAGCTGTGGACGCGCGGACCGGTGGGGAAGAGCTTCGCGAGCACCTGCTCGAGCCGCAGCTGCACGCTCACGTCGGCCGGCTGCAGCTGCCATCCGGAATAGGCCGTGCCGTCGTACGCCACGGTGAGGCGCAGGCGGATGTGGCCGGCTGGAGGTGCGTCGCTCATCTGGGACAGGATCTACAGGATGTTCAGGATCAAGAAAACCGCCTGTCTGGCGGAGGCAGGCGGCACCACTTCTCGCCGATCCATCGGCCTATCTCTTCATCATGTCCATCCTGTGGATCCTGTCCTTTCCAGCTCACAGCGTCAGGCTGTCGAGATAGCTCTGGAGCAGGATGGCGGCGGCCATCTTGTCGACCTTCTCCTTGCGGTCACTGCGGCGGACGTTGCCGGCGATGAGCAACCGGTTGGCCTGGGTGGAGGTGAGGCGTTCGTCCCAGAGGCGCAGCGGCACGGTGACCGTCTCCTTCAGCACCGTGACGAACTCGCGGACCTTGGCCGCGGCCTCGCCGTAGCTGCCGTCCATGTTGCGCGGCATGCCGATGAGGATGAGCTCGACCTCCTTGGTCCGGATGAGCTCCTTGAGCCGGACCAGGAAATCCGCGAACGGCTCCGCCTCGATGAACTCGAACGGTTGCGCGATCATCTTCAGCTCGTCGCTCAGCGCGACGCCGATCCGCTTGGTGCCGTGGTCGAGGGCGAGGATGCGCATGGAGGCAGATGGCGGACGATGAAGTGCGAGCGGCGAGCGGCGAGCGGCTGCGGGCTCAGAGCAACGAGGCGGAATCGGTGTCGAGCAGCAGGTCGCACTGCGGCTGCGTGCGGAGGTACGACGCGGGGCAGGCGGTGGAGACCGGCCCCTGGAGCGCGGCCTTGATGGGGAGGGCCTTCCGTTTCTCGGGCGCAAGGCAGATCATCTTCTTCGCGGAGCAGAGCGCGGGGATGGTGAGCGTGAAGGCGTAGGGCGGCACCGCTTCGAGGGACGGGAAGTGGCCTTCCTTCACCTGCTGCATCTTGCAGGCCTCGTCGAGCTTCACGAGCTTGACCCAGTGGACGTCGTCGAAGCGCGCGACCGGAGGATCGTTGAAGGCGATGTGGCCGTTCTCGCCCACGCCGAGGCAGCAGAGGTCGATCGGCTGGGCCTTCAGCAGCGCGGTGTAGCGGGCGCACTCGTCGAGCGGCAGGTCGGCATCGCCGCCGAGATAGTGGAAGGCGCGAGGGGACACGAGGCTGGCGACACGCTCTTTCATGTAGCGGCGGAAGCACGCGGGATGGTCCGCCGGCACGCCGAGGTACTCGTCCATGTGGAAGAGCGTGACCTTCGACCAATCGACGCCGCCGAGCGCGACCAGCTCCTTGAGGAAGCGGACCTGCGAATTGCCCGTCGCCAGGATTGCCGCCGCGCTGCCTTGAGCGGCGATCGCGGCGCCGAGCAGGTCGCGGACGCGGAGCGCGACCGAGGTCGAGTGCGACGCCGTGTCGGCGAAGACCTCGACGTTGAGCTGGTCGGCACGGAACGAGCGCAAGGGTGCGGGTGCGGCGGTCATGTGGTGGCGGACGGTAAAAGACCGGAGGCCGGGAGCGAACCGAAAAATGCCGCCCCGTCCCGGGGATGTCGCACCAAGGGAGGGTGGACACCGCCCGCACCGCTGCGACTTCGGCCGAAATCAGCGCGGCGAAGTCATGGTCCGTGGGGCTGGCCGCGACGCCTCGCTGGCGGCCGGCACGATCACGGCGACGCGGCAGCGGTGTCCTGCCGTTCGTGGCCCAGCGGTCGTCGCAGTGGTTTGTACGAGTTTTTTCTTTGCAGCTGCGGGACGCTCGACTATCTACCCGCTCCCGGTGCGCGAGATTAGCTCAGTGGTAGAGCATTCGCTTCACACGCGAGGGGTCGCAGGTTCAAACCCTGCATCTCGCACCATCTCAAAAACAGGGGGTTTGCTTGGGAAAGCGATAGTTTCCGAAGAGAACCGATTGGTTTCGGCCCCGAGAAACAGCGGAGTTGCCCCATGCTTGCCCTGAAAAGGCATCGGAATATTCGCACCAAAACGTACCATGAAGGGTGCTTCTTCTTCTGTCTCAAGGTCGTGACCTACCGCGGCACGCCCGCCTTGGAATGACCCGAACCACAGACTAAGCCCGCAGCGTCCGCCAACTTTGGCGTCCCGCCATGAATTTCTTCACCCGGCTGCGTCTGTTATTCACGTTGTCCAAGGCCGACCGGCAGTTCGTTCACGAACTGCGCATGTCGATTGCGGACGGCGTACTCACCGACGACGAGGCCTTTTGGCTCGACGAGCGACACTCCCAGCTCGGGGCCTCCGACGCTTGGCAAGAGGTGGCCGCTGAGCTGTATGTCGAGAGCGTCCGCTCCGCCACCCGGCAATACGGGGCGGGCATGGAAGTGGCCGCCCAACTTCAACGCATCCGGGGTTACCTGCGGCTGGATGAAACCACTGGCGCTGCTGGCGATCGTCTCCTACTCGATCTGCAGGTGCGCACTGCCACAATCGTCAACGAGCAATGGAGTGCCCAACGCGACTATGCAAGGGTGCCGCTCGAGGGCAATGCCACTCCCAAGCAGGTCGCCTTTCTGACCTTCATGGGGATGCCTGACGCGGCTAAACTATCCAAGGAAGCCGCCTCCCAAAAGATTGAGGCCACTAACCATATCCAAAACCTCGATGAGATGGCGCGGTCGGACGCGCGCAAAGGAGAATGGCGCACCGCTCGTTTCCTGCTCTACCCCGCACTCTACGAGCCCGAGTTCCAAGAGTTTTTGGGCTTTGAGTTGGCGAACCGGATGCACGCCTTGGTCCGTCGCAATGTCAAAAACGCCGAGGCCCGGTTGACCAAGAGCAAGGTCGTGGAGGTGATCACCGCGCTAACCCGTGAGGACCGCGATTGGTGGAGTCGCCCGACCTGTGAGACCCGCTTCTTCGACCGCCTGAAAATTCTGCATCCGGGGTGTTGCCGGAACAAATTTCTCGTCCCAGATCGGTGACATTCCCCTGTTCCCTTTCTGCCACCGAGTCAGAGCTTGAGCCCGGCCTATCACCCCCTGGATCTCGCACCATCGCTCCCCTTGGCCGAAGTCGGCTTGCGGTCTTCTCGCTTCTCGACGTCTCCTTTCCCGCGCCAGCCGCCTACCCGCATCCATCCGCATGATCAACAGCGCCGTCACGATCTCGCTCGTCCCTGAAGCCCGCGGCGGTCCGTTCGTCTTCTGGGACGACCTGGAGGCCGGTTGCGCCAAGGCCGCCGCGCTCGGGTTCGACGCCGTGGAGATCTTCCCGACCCACGCGGACGACCTCGACGGACTGGCCTTGCGCGAGCTGCTGCGGAAGCACGGCCTGCGCCTCGCCGCCGTCGGCACCGGCGCGGGTTGGGTCCGGCGCAAGCTGCGGCTCACCGATCCCGATCCGCACGTCCGCATGTGCGCGCGGGATTTCATCGGCGCGGTCATCGATTTCGCGGGCGGCTTCGGAGCGCCGGCCATCATCGGCTCCATGCAAGGCCGTTGGGGCGACGGCGTGTCGCGGGAGCAGGCGCTGGCCTGGCTCAAGGAGGAGCTCGACCAGCTCGGGCCGCGCGCGCACGCGCTGGAGACGCCGCTGCTCTACGAGCCGCTGAACCGCTACGAGACGAACCTCTTCAACACCGTCGCCGACTCGTTGGAATTCCTGGCGACCTTGCGCACGCAGAACGTGAGGCTGCTCTGCGACCTCTTCCACATGTCCATCGAGGAGGCCGACATCGCCGGCGCGCTGAAGCTGGCCGGGCCGAAGCTCGGGCACGTCCACTTCGCCGACTCGAACCGGCGCGCGATCGGCTGGGGCCATACGGACATCGCGCCGGTCGCGGAGGCGTTGAAGTCGATGGGCTACGCCGGCCACATGAGCGCGGAATGCCTGCCGTTGCCGGACAGCGATGCCGCCGCCGCGCAGACCATCGCGAGCTTCCGGCGCTGGTTCCGCTGAGGCGGGCCGGGCGGGATCGCGCGACGACGACGCCCTCGGGCAACGACTTCGGGCTTGCCGCGGACCCGGGTTCCCGGAAGCGTTCCGACCGCTTCACCGCATCCAATCTATGGCAAAGAAACCTCTTCGCATCGGGCTCATCGGCTACAGCTTCATGGGCCGCGCCCACAGCAACGCCTTCCACCAGGTCAACCACTTCTTCCCCTCGGGATACGAGGTCGTCCCACAGGCGGTCTGCGGCCGCGATGCCGCCAAGGTGCAAGAGTTCGCCGACAAGTGGGGCTACAAGTCCGTCGAGACCGACTGGCGAAAGCTGATCGCGCGCGACGACATCGACGTCGTCGACATCGCCACGCCGAACAACATGCACGCCGAACAGGCCATCGCCGCGGCCAAGGCGGGCAAGATGATCCTCTGCGAGAAACCGCTCGGCCTGGATTCCAAGGAGGCCGAGAAGATGCTCAAGGCCATCGAGAAGGCCGGCGTGCCCAATATGGTCTGGTACAACTACCGCCGTTGCCCCGCCGTGGTGCTCGCCAAGCAGATCATCGACTCCGGCAAGCTCGGCCGCGTGTTCCATTACCGGGCGAACTTCCTCCAGGACTGGACCATCAACCCCGAGCTGCCCCAGGGCGGCACCGGCCTCTGGCGCCTCGACGCCAAGGTCGCCGGCTCCGGTGTCACGGGCGATCTGCTGGCGCACTGCATCGACACCGCCATGTGGCTCAACGGCGGCATCAAGGACGTGAGCGCGATGACCGAGACCTTCGTCAAGGAGCGCAAGCACAACGTCACCGGCAAGGTCGAGAAGGTGACCATCGACGACGCGTGCCTGTTCCACTGCCACTTCAACAACGGCTCGCTCGGCCTGTTCGAGTCCACCCGCTACGCGCGCGGCCACAAGGCGCTCTACACACTGGAGATCAACGGAGAGAACATGTCGCTGAAGTGGGACCTCCACGACCTGCACCGCCTCCAGATCTTCGACTACAGCGACGAGAGCAAGGAACGCGGCTGGAAGAGCGTCCACGTGTCCGACGGCGACCATCCCTACTGCGGCAACTGGTGGGTGCCCGGCCTCCAGCTCGGCTACGAGCACAGCTTCATCCACGCGATGGTCGAATTCGTCCGCGGCCTCGAGAACGGCAAGGGTTGCAAGCCGGACTTCAAGGACGGCTTGGCGACCGACTACGTCGTGGACGCCGTGCTGGCCTCCGCCAAGTCGAAGAAGTGGGCCAAGGTGAAGCAGGTCAAAGCCTGACCTACGCCGCCCGCCATCCTTGGACAGGCCCGCGCCGCGAGACGGCGCGGGCCTTTTCGTTCCCGGCGCGGCCCGTGGGGGGCATCGGCACGAGCGTCCCGCGCGCGGCGATTCTCCTACGCCCCGGCCCGAGGAAGGGTTACGAACCATCGCGTCATGCCCACCCGTGTCTTCCTCATCCGTCACGGCGCGACCCCTCTGCTCGCCGAGGACCGCTTCGCCGGCGAGACCGACGTGCCGCTCTCCGACCTCGGCGTCGACCAGGTCCGGAGGCTCGGCGCGCGGCTCGCCACGGTCCCGCTGACGGCGGTCTACGCGTCCCCGATGGACCGCACGGTGGTGACCGCCCGAGCCGTGGCCGGGCCGCACGGGCTCGAGGTCCGGACCCGCGACGGCCTGCGCGAGATGTCGCACGGCCGGTGGGAAGAGCGGACCCGCGGCGAGGTCGAGGCCGGGTTCGACGACGAGTACCGGCTCTGGGAAGAGGACCCGTTCACCTTCGCGCCCGTCGGCGGCGAGACCGGCCTCGCCGTGGTCGCCCGCGCGTTGCCGGTGCTCCGGGAGATCGTCGCGGCGCATCCCGACGAGCAGATCGCCGTGGTCTCGCACAAGGCCACGATCCGGCTGCTCATCTGCGTGCTGCTCGGGTTCGATCCGCGCACCTATCGCGACCGCCTCGACCAGAGCCCGGCGTGCGTGAACATCCTCGACTTCAAGGATCCCGCCCACGCGCGGCTCACCCTTTTCAACGATGTGTCGCACCACGCGGATGCCGGCCTCGCGCTGCCGCCCGCGCCGAAGGGCCGGTTGTCGAAATGGTGGGACGCCTCGGCCGCGGCCGTCGTGATGGTGCCATGACGCGGGCGCGCCCCGGACCGCTTCGGCTCGCGCCGTTTTTTTCTGTGGCGGCTTTCCGGTCCACGACCATCTTGTGGCGCATGCCGAACATCATCGCTCCGCCGACTTGGCGCATCCCTGAACGTTTCGTCACCCCCGAGGCGGTGTTCCGCGACCGCCGCCGCTTCCTCCAGGAGATGGGTTTCCTCGGGACCGGTCTGCTCGCCGCGCCGCTCATCGGCCAGGCAAAGGATGCCGAACCGGCACCGGCCAGACCCGCGTCGCCTGCGGCCTCCGCCGCCTCGACCAAGGCCGGGAGATATCCCGCGCCGCGGAACCCG
Organism: Verrucomicrobiota bacterium; assembly: GCA_038226425.1. Taxonomy (GTDB): domain Bacteria; phylum Verrucomicrobiota; class Verrucomicrobiia; order Limisphaerales; family UBA9464; genus CAIVQB01. The sequence goes on along the minus strand of JBBRQL010000067.1, from coordinate 2,700 downwards.
AAGTTCGACGGCAAGGGGCTCCAGCTCACCGCGGCCGACGTCCCCGGCAAGTACAACAATTTTTACGAGTTCACGACCTCCAAGGAGCGCGTCCACCGGATGGTCGACAAGTTCACGATCGATCCTTGGGCCATCCAGATCGGCGGCCTCTGCGAGAAGCCCATGACGCTCCAGATGGCCGACCTGCTCTCGGAGTTCGCGCTCGAGGAACGGGTGTACCGGTTCCGCTGCGTCGAGGCCTGGGCGATGGTCGTGCCCTGGACCGGTTTCCCTCTCGCCAAGCTGCTGGCCAAGGTCCAGCCCAAGGCTGAGGCGAAGTTCGTCAAGTTCGTCACCGCGATGCGGCCCGACCAGATGCCCGGCATCGAGCGCCTGCGTGGATATCCTTGGCCCTACACCGAAGGTCTCCGCATCGACGAGGCCATGGACGACCTCGTGCTGCTCGCCACCGGCATCTACGGCCAACCGCTCCCGAAGCAGCATGGTGCGCCCGTCCGCCTCGTGGTGCCCTGGAAGTACGGCTACAAGAGCATCAAGAGCATCGCCCGCATCGAGCTCGTCGCCACGCAGCCCGCGACGCTCTGGGAGACGCTCTCGGCGGAGGAGTATCCCTTCGAGTCCAACGTCGACCCCAAGATGCCGCATCCCCGCTGGTCGCAGGCCACCGAACGGCTCATCGACACCGGCGACCGGGTGCCGACGTTGCCGTACAACGGCTATGGCGACCAGGTGGCGAAGTATTATCGCAAGGGGTGAGTGGGAAGGTTTTCAGTTTTCGGTTTTCGGTTTTCAGCCTGAAGCCCGCACGATGCGGGTCTTCCGGCCGGCGCACGCTCGCATGAGGTTTTTCTCGTCCATCTGGGTCGCCCTGCTGCTCGTCTGCGCCGCACGGGGCGAGACGCGGTTCACCGTCGCGACCTACAACCTTGAGAACTACCACCTCCGCGACTTCGGCAACCGCAAGGCCAAGCCGCCCGAGGCCCGAGCCAAGGTCGTCGCCCAACTCGCCGCGATCAAGCCCGACGTCGTCGCGCTCCAGGAGATCGGCGAACCGGCCGCGCTCTCCGAACTGCAGGCGTCGCTGAAGGCCGCCGGGGTCGACCTCCGGCACAGCGAACATGTCGCCGGATGGGACACGAACATCTTCGTCGCGGTCCTCAGCCGCTTCCCGATCACCGCGCGGCATCCGCACACCAACGACCAGTTCTTGCTCGGGGGCCGGCGTTTCCACAGCAGCCGCGGCACGATCGAGGTCGAGATCGCGGCCACGCCGCGCCACCGTTTCACGCTGCTGACCACCCATCTCAAGTCCAAGCGCCAGCTTCCCGGGGCCGATGAATCCGACCTGCGCGAACAGGAGGCCCTCCAGCTCCGGGCGCACATCGACGCGCTGTTGGCGCGCGATCCGCAGCGGGACGTCGTCGTGTGCGGCGACCTCAACGACACCAAGGACGCGCCGGCCGTGCGCATCATCCGCGGCAAAGGTGCGGCCGCGCTGGTGGACACGCGGCCCTTCGAGCGGAACGGCGACACGGTCCCGAGCGACAATCCGCGCTTCGATCCGCGCCGCGTCGCTTGGACCCATTTCTACGGCAAGGAGGACACCTATTCGCGCATCGACTACATCCTGCTGAGCCGTGGCATGGCGCGCTCGTGGCGGCCGGAAGGCAGCTACGTCTTCGCCGCAGCGGACTGGGGCCTGGCCTCCGACCACCGGCCGGTCGTCTGCGAGTTCGTCGTGCCGGAGAAGTGAGCCGTTGTCGCGTCCGGCAGTCCGTCGGAGAACCTCTGCCGTCGAACTGTTGGGAATTGGTCTGCGGACGATCCAAACCCAATGGACGCGGGATGGCAGCCGAGGCAAAGGCGGAAGGTGTTTCCGGTAGAGGTGATGACGCTTGGCGACGTGTTGAGGAAGTCCCGCATCGGGCTGGGGACGAAAACTGAGGAGGCTTGCGGCACTGATGAAGGTTTCCAGCAACCGGACCTCAGTTCGCAGCGCGACCGAGCCACAGGTTCAACGGCGGATCGCTAACTGAAGTAGTGATGGTCGCAACGTCCAACTCCGGCACGAAATGGTTTGTGGACGGGTTCATCGTCAGGGCAATCCCGGCCGCTTGGCCGGCGGCAGGTAGTCCTTGTGCCAGTAGAGCTGCCAGAGCCGTTCCAAAGGAACCTGCTCCACATGGCCGTCATAGAAAACCACGTTGACCGCTCCTGGAAGTGGTTGTTTGGCTGGCCACGTGGCGGGTAGGTTGGACGGTTTCCGTCCATGCCGAGGCAGAGCGGGCATCTGCCAAACGTCTGGCACGTCATCTGGGCCTAGCCATTGCGTTGATACAACATCTGTCCTTTTAGGTCGGATTTCCCATGAACTCCAATCTGAGAGAATCGGAGTCAATGCGGGATTCTGGATGTTTCCCTCGTGTCCAAAACCCAATTGGCGATCGGTGACAATGGCTTTTCCATAGATGGATGAGCCGTCTTGGTACTGCCCGAACAATAGCCAATCGTTCATCGCATAGCTTCCAGCTCGGAATGGTTGTGCCAGCGGGTGTCCGTCAAATGTCGGGACGTTCACGAGAACACTGGCATCCCAGGGGTGGTTATAACGGTTGGGTCTGAGCGCAAAAATGCCAGCGAATCCGGATGAATTCGCTCGGATAAGCGATCGGATGACTTTTTGGATCTGACCTCGTTTTC
>JBBRQL010000066.1:0-17787 GCA_038226425.1 Verrucomicrobiota bacterium | reverse complement strand
TCCATGACGCTACGCCACCTGACCTGCCCGTTGTCGCAGGTCGATGAAGATGAACTCCGCCGGCTTCAGCGGCGCGAAGCCGACGACGATGTTGACGAAGCCGTTGTTGATATCGTCCTGCGTCGTCGTTTCATGACCGCATCTCACGAGATACGCATCCTGCGGAGTCGTCCCTGCAAATGCACCCTGGAGAAAAAGGCCGTGCATGAATGCCCCGACGTCCCGGCGGATCTGAGCCCACAACGGCTCGTCGTCGGGCTCGAACACAGCCCACTTTGTTCCCTGGAAGAGGCTTTCTTCGATGAAGAGGGCCAGTCGGCGGACCGGGACGTACTTCCAATCCGAGGCGAGGGCGTCGGCTCCCGCCAAGGTCCGCGCACCCCACGCCACGATGCCGGCGGGGGATGTCCTGAGGCAGTTGATGCCTTGCGCGTTCAGCGCCCCGTTCATCGCCGACGTGATGGCGGGACCGGGTCCCAGCACACCTTGCAGGACGGCGCGGAGGCCCGCCGGCGCCTTCCAGATGCCGACCTCGGCATCGGTCCGGGCGAACACGCCGGCGATCGTCCCGCCCGGCGGCGTGCGCCGGGGAACCGGGCCTCCGGAGGGATCGGGGATCATGATCCACGGGAAATAGACCGCCGCGTTCTTGGAACGGGTGAGTCCACCGCTTCCGACCCGGTCCAGCATATCTTGCGGCGTCACCGCGTCGGCCGGCGGATCGAGGATCAGGAACACACGCCGCTCCTCGCACCAAACGACGGCGGCCTGCACGGCATCGGGAGAAGTCACGCCGGGAAGCACGAGGAGATTGACGAGGTCGACGGCTTCCAATGCCTTCAACCCGGCGAGCCAATCTGCATCCGCCGCGGGATGTGGAAGACGGACCACCCAGGCATCCGAGCCGCCGTTCAGGAAGAACTGCTTCACCGCGCAGGAAAGTTCGCTGCCGCGATCCGCACCCGAGAATTGTCGCTCGAAATCGGCGAAGCTGAGCACCTGCACAGCTTCATCCACCGGCCCGGCGTTGCCGCTACCGATGAAGGCCGTGCGGCTGGTGGACACCCCGGGGATCGTGCGCTCGGCGGTGCGGAGTTCCTCGACATAGACTCCCGGGAAAGTGGTGGGCAACGGCATGGCCGTAGGCTTTCACACTCCACGGGCGGATGCGCCCCGATAACTTCGCCGGCGGCGATGTTGGTCGGGTAAATCCTGGACCGGAGCCGAGGGCATCCGGGCCGTCGATCCGAAAAAGAAACAACCTGCTGGTCCACAGCAGGTTGAAAATTTTGGCGGAGAGGGGGGGATTCGAACCCCCGTTACGGATTTTGTCCGTAAACCGGTTTAGCAAACCAGCGCCTTCAGCCACTCGGCCACCTCTCCGCTCGGGGCAGAGGAGACATGGGCGCAGGACGCCGGTCAAGGCTCGCGGCGGTTGGACTTCGCTCGTGCTTTCGCCCACTGTCGCCGCTCCATGAGCAAACGGTTCTACCTCACGACCGCCATCGACTACGTCAACGGCGCGCCGCATCTCGGCCACGCCTACGAGAAGGTGCTGGCCGACGTCATCGCCCGCTCCCGGCGGAGCATGGGCCAGGAGGTGTTCTTCCTGACCGGGCTCGACGAGCACGGCCAGAAGGTCCAACAGGCCGCGCAGGACCAAGGCCTCACGCCGCAGGCGTACTGCGACGGCCTCGCCGAACAGTGGATCGCGCTCACCAAGACGCTCGGCCTGAGCAACGATGATTTCGTCCGCACCACCGATGCGCGCCATCGGGAGGTCGTGCAGGCCGTGCTCGCGAAGCTCCATGCCGAGGGGCATTTCTACAAAGCCGCGTACACGGGCTTCTATTCGGTGCGCGAGGAGACCTTCCTCACCGAGAAGGACCGCGAGCCCGACGGCACCTGGGACCCGAAGTGGGGCCAGGTGAACGAGCTCGTGGAGGAGAACTGGTACTTCAAGCTCGGCCAGCACCAGCAATGGCTCATCGGGCACATCGAGGCGCATCCGGAGTTCATCCAGCCCGACTATCGGCGCAACGAGGTGCTCGGCTTCCTCCGTTCGCAGACGTTGGAGGACCTCTGCATCACCCGTCCCGTGGCGCGGCTGAGCTGGGGCATCCCGCTGCCGTTCGACCCGGCGTTCGTGACCTACGTGTGGTTCGACGCGCTGGTGAACTACTTCTCCGTCCCGGCCGCGCTCGGCGATCCCGGCGCGCGGGATCCGCTCGGGGCCTTCGGTTCCGCGCTCCCCGCTCCGCGTTCCGCGTTGTCGCTGTGGCCGGCGGACGTCCATGTCATCGGCAAGGACATCCTCAAGTTCCACGCGGTCTATTGGCCGGTCATGCTGAAGGCGCTCGGCGCGCCGTTGCCGAAGACCTTGCTCGTCCACGGCTGGTGGCAGAAGGACGGCGCGAAGCTCAGCAAATCCACCGGCAACGTCGTCGACCCGGTCGGCGTCATCGCCGAATGGGGCCTCGACGCCTTCCGCTACTACGTCGTGCGCGAGCTGGGCATCGGGCCGGACGGCAACTGGACCGACGACGGCTTCAAGGCGCGCTACAACGCCGAGCTCGCCAACGGGCTCGGCAACCTGCTCAACCGCGCGTTGAACATGCTCAACAAATATCGCGCCGGCGTGGTGCCGGCCGCGTCCTCCGAGCTCGCCGCCGATGCCGCGACCGCCGTCCAAGCGACCGGCGACCATCTGCGCGCGAACGACCTCCAAGGCGCGCTGGTGTCCATCTGGACCTTGGTCAACCGCGCGAACCTCTACGTGGAGCAGACCAAACCATTCAGCCTGGCCAAAGACCCGGCGCAAGCCGCGCGCCTCGACCAGGTGCTCTACAACCTCGTCGAATCATGCCGCGTGCTGGCGGTGTTGGTCTGGCCGTTCATGCCCGGCACGTCGGAGAAGATCTTCGCCCAACTCAACCTCTGCGCCGAGCCGGGCGTTTGGAAGAACACGGAGTGGGGCGGCCTCCAGCCCGGTCACCAGATCGGCGCGCCCCTGCCCTTGTTCCCACGGAAAGACCTGCCGCCGAAGTGACGGCTCAGCCGGGCCTGTAGGGCGGGGCTTCCTCTTTGGCCGAGTAGAAGTGAGCGGCGTCGGCAGCGGCTTGCTCCGGGATCCGTGGTCGCAACGGCGTCGGGTCCGATGGCGCGGAGGGCGGATAGGCACCGTTGAAAAGGTCTGCCGTGGGCTGGCGCTCGGCCTTGCCCTTGGATCCGGCCGGCAGCTCGAGGGCTCCCGCCGCGCGGAGGTCCTCCGTGGTGATCGTCGGACCGCCACAGATATTCTCCAGCAACGTGGCTTGCTCCGGTTCGAGCCCGACGAGCCAGCCCAGCACGTTGACCAGGTTGATGAGTTCAGTCGTGTACTCGGCGAGCCAATGGTCGGGCTGGATGTCGCCGAGCGGCGAAGGCGGTCTCCGGTCGCCGATGATCGGACGTCCCCGGTCCTTCTTCCGGTAGCTGAACCATTGCAGCAGCACCTGTTTGCCGGAGACCTCGTAGCTCCACACGGCGGGCGGGACGTTCTCGACGAAGCCCGCGCCGACGAGCAGCCGGTGCTTCGGCATGTCGTAGGCGATCGTGTCGGCGTCGGGAGGGATCTTGCCGTCCTCGGGGATGAGCGGGCGCCGGCCGGCCGGGAGACGCGGCGGTTCAGCGGATCGGCCGGCGTTGATGTCCGTCATCCGCTCGCCGAAGGTGTGCAACCAGATGACGGTGCGCCCGAGCTCGGCGCCGGCCGCGAACAAGGCCGGGTCCGCGGTGATCGGGATGCGCAGGCCCGGCGTGGAAAGGTCGTCCTGGAAGCGCGAGGTGAAGGCCGGATGCGCCGCGACCGCGGCGATGTAGGCGACCACGGCTTCGGCGGTGACGGTCCTGCCGTATTTCCTGGAGAGGAGTCCCAGCAAGGCAGGCCGCACGTTGGGCTCGGTCGCCGATGCGTCGCGCCATAGCGGAAAGGCGCGTCCGCCGAAGGAACCGCGATAGTGGTGAAGATCGGGAACCAAGCCGGTGAAGGTGAGCGCGGGCCCACCGGTCGGCGATTCTTCGCTGAACGCGGTCAGATATACCTGCTGCTTGGAACATGATTTCCAAAGTTCAGGGTTCGGCTGGTTGATGATGCGGCTGTCCGGGATGATCCACTGGCGGTCGAACGAACGGAAACCGTAGCGCGTCGGTGGGAGGCCGGCGGCTTTGTCATCGGCCACCGCCACCATCTGTGCCGGGTAGCCGGCGAGCGGCATGGCGACGATCTTCTTCGAGTGCTTGTCGCCGGGCTTTCCTCCACGCAGGTGCGGATGGAACAGCGTCTCCTTCTCCGCGTCAGGCGCGGCGACGAGCTTCTGCCAACGCCGCCGCAAGGACTCGGCGTCCGGCGCGATGACCCATGTCCGTCCGGGCATGACTCCGGAGCCGTTGTAGAGGAAGAAACCTTCGAGCGCGGGATACGTGGACCACGCGCCGGTCGAGGCGGGCAGGAACGGGGCGCGCCAATCCGTCGGGCAGTCGACCCACGCCTTGCCGCCGAGGGTGACCTTGGCGAGCGCGGCGAATTTCGCCTCGCGCTTCCCTTCCGGCAGCGACAGGAAACGGACGGTCGCCGGCGTGTCCGAGCGGCTCTTCGCGGAGCGCGAGGCGAGGACGATGCAGACCGGTTGCTGCACGCCCTGGAAGATGCGCGTGGCGACCTCGGGCTGGTGCCCCTCGGGCGAGCAGTCGATCACCCAGATGTCGTCGCAGGTGCGGCGCAGGTAATCGCGCATCTTCTGGAAACCGGGGCCGCTGAGGAAGCCGGCGACGGTGATGAAGCTGACGATGTCGGTGTTCTCCGCGGGGTGATGGTCGAAGACCTTCCACGTCCCCCAGCGCCAGAAGTAGACGTAGAGGTTGCGGAGATGCTTGCTGTGCGCGCCCACGCCCCATTCGCGCGGCGGCATCCATGACGCGAGCGGCGCGGACTTCTCCGCTGCCGCGTCCTGGCCCTCGATCCAGCCGCCGCGGCCCTTGGCCTTCTCTTTGTAGGGCGGGTTGCCGATCACGACCGTGATGGGCTGGTCGCGCTTGATCTTGTTCGCCTCCTTCCGCGACTTGGCGATGGCCTGGACGATCAGCGGCAGGTAGCCCTCGTCGTCCTCCGGGTCGCCGAGCGTGTCGGTCACGAACATGCGCGCGGGCACGGTCGGCGGCGCGCCGGTGAGGTCGACGATCTCCGCGAGGAGCCGGAGCTGCGCGACGGCGAAGGGCCCGAGCTGCATCTCGAAGGCGATGAGCCGCTGCACGGCGGCGGCGACCGCGTCCTTGACCGCGCCCTTCCCCTCGTCCTTCTCCACGCGCTCCGCGATGCAGCGGAGCACCCCGAGCAGGAAGGTCCCCGTGCCGGTGGCCGGGTCGGCCACGACCACCGACGGCGAAGCCAGGCCCGAGGGCTGGGCGAAGCGCGGGCTGCGCAGCGCGTCGTCCACGAGCCGGACCATCGAAGCCACGACCTCGGGCGGCGTGTAGTACGAGCCGGTGAGCTTGCGCAGCGCGTTGTCGTAGACCTCGAGGAAGTCCTCGTAGAAATAGAGCCATGCGTCGGGCCGGCCCTTGGTGATCTTCTGCCAATCGACGGCGTCGAGCACGCGGGTGAGCGTGACGAGCGAGGTCTTGAGCGTCGCCTGGTTCTCCGCGCTGTCGGTGAGGAGCCGGAGCGCCGCGCCGATGAGCGAGCTGGTGGAGGCGAGCTCCCGGGCGACGCGCTCGAAACCGGTCGCGAGCCGGATATCCTTCGCCCGGGCCATGAGCAGGCCGAAGGTGACCGCTTGGGCGTAGCCGTCGGCGAACGTCTTGTCGTTCGCCTCCGGGAAAAGGAGCTTGCGCCAGTCCTCGGCGAGCGAGGTCAGCGCCTCGCTCTTCAACGCGAGCTGCTCGGTCACCTCGTCGCGCAGCAGACGGCAGAGGCGCGCGCTGATGTGGGCGAGTTCTTTCGCGGTGCGCGGCGGGACCGGGTCCCACCGGAGGAAGCGCTCGATGAGGCTGAAGAGACCCGGCGGCGCTTGCAGCTTGCCGCCCGCCGACCCGATGTCGCCGACCAAGGTGACGACTTCGCCCACGAGCACGCCGTCCTGCCAGAGGCTGAAACTGTTGCCGTCCGTGTAGAGGAGGTTGGGCAACGACTGGAGTTTTTCCCACTGCGCCTTGTCGTGCGGGTCTTTGAACCGGCGCGGATCGGCTCCTTTGCCCGGCGCCTTCAGTTCGACGTGCCCGACCAGCGTGCTCTGGACGGTGATGGCGTAGTCGGGCCGCGTCTTCAGGTCGCTGAGCGAGGATTCACCGACGGCGATGACGGAACTCCGGGGCAGGTTGGCAAGTTCGGCCAAGTCCAGGAGCAGGTGCTCGAACGGAGCACGGAGCTGGTCCTCGGGCTCGCCGCTCGCTCCCGGGTTGGCCAACTTCGCCTTGGCGGCCGCACCGAAGGCCGATACCGCCGATTGGATGGTCGTCTTCATCGCTTCGACAGCGTCACCCGCGACAGCCAGCCCGCGGAGCTTGCCGTCCCGGTCCTCGCCGCGTCGCGGTTCTCATCGGATGGTCGTCGTGCGGCATGACGGTTTCTAGCCGGAGATCCACGGCGCTGTCACGCGATGAGCCGGGACACTTCATGAGGTCGTGGGCACGACACCGGAGGCGAGGGCCCGGCCCGCATTGTGGACAGTTCTTAACACAGGCGTCCTGTCGTCGTCACCGGCCCGTCGCACCTTGTGAAACGAAGCGATGCAAAAGGTGCTGATCCTCACCGCCGGTTTCGGAGAAGGCCACAACGCCGCCGCACGCAACCTGCGCGAGGCCCTCGAGCTCGCGTCCGACGACGTCCAGGTGGAGGTCCTCGACCTGCTGGAGAGTGCCTACGGCCGGCTCAACACTCTGGTCAAGAACACCTATCTCAAGGTCATCGACCACGCGCCGTTCGTCTGGAACGGCATCTACGGCTGGCTCAACTCCACGACATGGCCGCATCCCGACGGTCAAGTCGGGCTCGCCCGGCTGCGCCAGCATCTCGCCGACGTCCTGCGCTCGACCGAGCCGGATTGCGTCGTGACGACCTACCCGATCTACGCGCCGCTGATCCAGCAGTTGTTCCGCGACCATCAGGAACGCCCGTTCCGCCTGATCTCGGTCGTCACCGATTCGATCACCGCGAACTCCCTCTGGTGGCGCGCCCCGAGCGACCACTGGATCGTGAGCAACGAGGCCACCGCCGCCGTCCTCCGCGCCGGCGGTGTCCCCGCCGACAAGGTGAAGGCGCTCGGGTTCCCGGTGAGCCCGCGCTTCGCCGAGCTGACCGGCATCGAGGTCCTGCCGCCCGGGCCCGGCACCACCAAGCGGATCCTCGTCATCGTCAACCACAACAAGAAGAAGGCCGCCCGCACGATCGACGAGCTGCTCGAACTGCCCGACACGCACCTCACCGTGACCTGCGGCCGCGACGCCGAGCTGAAGGCGAAGCTGGCCGAGCAGACGCGCAAAGTGGCCGACCGCGTGCGGCTGCTCGGCTGGACGAACGTGATGCCGCGGCTGCTGGTCGATTCGCACCTCGTCGTCACCAAGGCCGGCGGCGCCACCGTGCAGGAAGCGATCGCCGCCCGGTGCCCGCTCATACTGAACCACATCCTCCCCGGCCAGGAAGAGGGCAACGCGCGGCTCGTCACCGAGCACGGTCTCGGCGCGGTCGCCGAGCGCCGGCGCGAGATCGCCGGGCTGGTGGAGGACGCCTTCAGCCACCACGCACGTCGTTGGCACGAGTGGCGCGAGAACATCTCCGCCTTCGCCAGGCCCGACGCCGCGATCAGGCTGGCGGAGCTGGTGCTCGATGCCTGTGCCTCCGGTGATCGTCCGCGCAAGACCATCCCGCTCTTCGGGGACGGACACGACCGCAGCCCGCTGCGCTCGGCCCCGTCCATCGTGGCCGGCGAGCCGAAGATGCTGCTGTGCGATTTCCACACGCACACGAACTACTCCGACGGGAAGCTCTCCGTGCCCGAGCTCGTCGATTTCTACGGCCGCCGCGGGTTCGATTGCCTCTGCGTCACCGATCATCTCGCCGATCCGCGCCGGTTGCTGGGCAAGCTCATCCGGCTCACGAATCTCACGCTCGCGCCGTCGCAGCTGGCCGAATACTTCGACGTGCTGGAGCGGGAACGGAAGCGCGCTTGGCGCAAGTACTCGATGGTCCTGATGGCGGGCATCGAGTTCAACAAGGACGGCCTCACCTCGAAGTCTTCCGCGCATCTGCTCGGCATCGACCTGCGCGCGCCGATCGACGCCGCGCTCGACCTGCCGGAGACCATCGCGCAGATCCACGCGCAGGGTGGTCTGGCGGTGGCGTCCCATCCGCACGTGATGAAGAGCGAGTGGGGCAAGAACACGCTCTACCTCTGGGAGAACCACGAGCAGTTCGCGCCGCTCATCGACGCTTGGGAGATCGCCAACCGCAACGACCTCTTCACCCCGATCGGCCACAAACGCCTCCGCTTCATCGCCAACAGCGACTTCCACAAACCGAAGCACATCGAGTCGTGGAAGACGCTCCTGCACTGCGAGAAGGACGCCGAGGCCATCAAGGAGTGCATCCGCGAGAACCGGCACGTCGCCATCACGCTGTACCGCGACGACGGCACGGCCCGCGCGGCGGTGGACACGCTGCGGCAGCCGATGCCGGCTTTCGCCGCGCCCGAGGCCCCGGCGCTGCTCGCCGCCCGTGCCTGACCGGTGCCCGCCTTCCCGCCCGCGACGGCCCACAGGACATCGGCTCCGAGGGTCTCCGATGCCAATTCGTAACAATCGTTACCTTGCCGTGACTTTCGGCGAGGTGGTTCACTTCGCGCCCAGTGTATCCCCCAAAAAGGGGGGAGACACTTTCCATCGCATGAAGCCGAACAAACTAGCCCTCGCCCTCCAACAGATCCGCACCGACCTCGCCGCCGCGGAGACCGAGGTGGCGACCGCTTCCCATCGGGAGAAGTCCGCGGTCGCCGCGCACAAACTGGCGAAGACGGACCTCAAGAGCGCGCGCAAGGCATCTAAGAAGACGAAGCAGCTCGCCAAAAACGCCAAAGCCGCGGCGCGGAAGGCCTCGAAGAACGCCGCCAAACTCAAGGCCGGACTGAAGAAGGTCGAGTCGAAGGCGTCGTCCGCCTCAAAGGAGCCGAAGGCCGGCAAGAAGAAGGGCAAACGTCCTCAGGCGAAGCGCGAGGCGCTGCCGGCGGCCAAGGACTGAATCCGCCGGCGATACCAGCTCCGGCTCCGGCCTGACCGGACCGGATGCCAGAAAAGCGAAAACGGCGCGGAGGCGAACCTCCGCGCCGTTTTTGTATCATGAGTTGTCCGCGGTCCGGTCAGTTCGGGAAGATCGGCGAACCGTCGGAGCTGCGGCCGACCTTCATGGTCGAGAGCTGGACGTTGTTCGCAGACGTGGACAGAGCGGTGTCGATCGCGTTGGCGAGACCGTTGCTCTTGATCGGGTCGGCGGGTTTCGTGGTCCCCTTGATGAGCGTGAGCTTGGTCGCGCTCAGGCCGGGCTTGGCGAAGAGGTGCTGATAGCCCCAGAGGCTGTACTGGCCGTTCTGGACGGCACCCTTGGAGAAGGCGACGCCGTTGTAGGTCAGACGGTTCGCGCCGCCGGCGACGGTGCTGGAATCACCCGTCCCGAGAGTGCCGATGAACGGCGCGGTGGCCGCGGCATCGTTCAGGATGGTCGCCACGTTGCCGCCGCCGGATTGGCCGGCGGTGTCGAGCACCGGGGCGTGGGCGGCATCGAGCTTGAAGAGCGTCGCATCGGAGTTCGCGCCGAAACCGCAATCCGCCTGGAAGGTCAGGCGGGTGCCGGAGAGCTTGTTGCGGCCGGCCAGATAGATCGCGCCGGTGTCCGCCGCGTTGCCGGTGAAGAAGGACAACGGGACGGTGCCGCTCGCGAGGACCTGCTGGGCCTGCTGGTGGCTGATGTTGGAGACGCTCGCCAACGCCGGGGTGGCGACGACGCTCTTGGTCCAAGCGAAGCAGACGACGCCCACCTGCGAATCGGCGAGGGAGGGATAGACGCTGCTGGGGTAATCCGTGGTGTCCTGGAACACATCGGAGAGGGCCAGGTCGGCGACCGTGTTCGAATCGGTCGAGGCGTCGATGTTCAGGTAGGTCGGCTGGGTGACGCCCGGGGGGTTCGCGGCGCCGACCAAGTTCACGATGCCTTCGACCGAGCCGCTGAAGGCGGACTTGATCGTCACGGTCTGCGTGCCGTACAGCGCGGCGATCGTGCCGGTGTAGGTCACCTTGCTCGAGCTCGTGGTCGCGTTGGCCGGGGTGAGCGAGGTCAGGCCCGCGCCGTAGAGCGCCTTGACGCTGTTGAACGTCTCGCTGCGGAACGCGGTGGAACCGGTGAGGTAGATGGTCACCTGCGCGTGGGCCGCCGAGGCGAGCCCGAGGGTGGCGCTGAGGAGGAGGACTTTGGAGCTGAACGAGTTCATGGTCTGTTGATGCTTTGGCTGAGGTTGAGAGCGGGTTTCAGTTGGAGGAACGGCGGCGCCAGAGGACGAGAGCGGCCAATCCCGAGATGGCGAGCACGACGGTGCCCGGCTCGGGAACGACAGCCACCCCGGCCGCGGTGAAGGTCGACCCTCCGTTGTTGTTGATCTGGAAGTAGCCGAGGTACTTCGCGTCCGCGGTGCCCGGCGTGACCTCGTAGAAGTCCGCTCGCACGAGTTCCGCGGCGCCGAACGGGGCCAGTTTCGTCACCTCCGAGTTGCCTTGGAACGTGCCGTTGTAGGTGCTGCCCGATCCACCGCCGGACGTGCCGCTACCGATCCAGCGCCCGACATTGTGGGCGGTGTCGGTGTTGGGGATCACCACCGCGGCGCCCGAGGTGCCGGCCACGGCGGGCAAGGTGGTCGCCCCGCTGCCGAGCGTGGAGATCTTGGTCGCGGTGTTCGCGAGGTTGCCGGACGACTTGTCCAGCCAAGGATCGCTCTGGACGGCGGGGTCGATGCGGCCCCTGCTGACCCAGAGGGTCTGGAGCGGACGGGCCGCATCGGAGGTGATCGTCTTGTTGACGGCCGAGAAGCTGTAGGAGAGACCCACGAGGCTGCTGAAGGTGTTTCCGACCAACGCCGTGTTGCCGACCGAGAACGACGTCCCGGGCGCCGCGTTGTAGAAATTCGACACCGGACCGAGGTTCATGAGCAGCGACGAGGTCGAGCTGTTGGCCGCGGTCGGACGGATCGCGAGCAGCACGTTCTGGTCGGAGTAGCTGAAGTTCTGGGCCACGGCCAAAGGCGCGAGCGCCGCCAGTGCGACGGCGGACAGCCAAGTGCGGGAGATCATCGGGTTCATGGTGTGCTGGAAGTCGTGTTTTCTGAGATGCTCCGGGACGACGGGGCCGAGCGGAACGCCACGAACCTACGGACGTCCGGTGTGACCGACTTCCATTGTTCCGCCACCGGCACGCATCGTTCCGCCGCGGGCTGGGCCCCGTGGAACCGCGGGCCTGACGCGGAAAAACGCACCATGTGTCGTTCACATGACGACGCCCGCCGTCCCGTCACGGAGAGGTAACCCGTGGCCTACCCGATTTCGGGCACGCCCAGTCGACCCAGGTCCGTGACCTCCCGCGGCTCCAACACCCGGAGGGCACCTCTTCACGAAAGTCCAAGACCTCGTGGGCGTCGTTCAGCGTTCGCACTCCGCATTCCGCATTCCGCGCTCCCCGCTCCCCCGCTCCCCCGCTCCCCCGCCTACCCGCGTTCCCGGAGAAATCGTTTGCCGGACAGGCGGCAGGGACCTATGCACCGCCCGCTCCATGAGGGTCGAATACAAGATGATCGGCGGTGACGGACGCGAATACGGTCCGGCCTCGCTCGAAGAGGTCCGCGAATGGTCGGCGGACGGACGGTTGGCCCATGGCACGCCGGTGTGGCGCAGCGACGAGGCGCGTTGGCAGCCGGCCGGATCGTGGCCGGAACTCCGTTGGGACCTGCGGTCACCGGTGCCGCCGCCGGAACAGGTCTCTGTCGCACCGGCCGTGGAAGAGGAGCTTGTCGCCGCCGGCCTCTGGGTGCGCATGGCCGCCTATTTCATCGACACGATGGTGCTCGCGAGCCTGATCATGCTGGCCACGACGCCGTGGTCGGACGACCTGGCCAAGCTCGCGGAGGCCGCGTTAGCCCAGCTCAAGGCACCGGCGCCGGATATGGCCATCGTCGCCCGGTGGTGGCTGGTCTCGGTGGCGATCGACCTGCCGGTGAGCTTCCTGTATTTCGTCGGCTTCAACACCCTGCGCGGTGCGACGCCAGGGAAGCAGGTCCTCGGTCTGCGCATCTTGGCCGCGGACGGATCGCGGCTCACCTTCGGTCGCGCATTGCTCCGCCACTGCGGGGAATGGCTCAGCAAGCTGACGCTCGGCATCGGCTTCCTGCTGGTGGCGTTCACGCCGCAGAAGCGCGCCCTGCACGACCTGCTCGCGCGGACGCAGGTGGTCTTCGACCGGCGCGGTCGTCGTTGACGTCCGGTCGGATCGTCCGCCCGGACGTTGGAGGCGTTCCAGCCGTCAGGCGGTGGTTGAGCCCGTCGGCGGGCGATGTCCCCGGTCGACGCCCTGCAATCAACCCCCTGCTGACCGCTACCGGACTTCCAAGTGAAAAGCCCGACCGCGAGATTCACCGCAGGATCTCGCCCTTGGTCACGTCGCCCGGGACGTCGAGCAACTGGACCTGGTTGATGGTCTTGAACTGGGCGTCGTCACGGAATTGCCAGACGACCTTCTTGTCGCGCGTGACCTCGACGAACTGCGGTTGTTCGCCGACGTGGCCGTGGCCGAGATAGTTCGCGAACACCGTGTTGCCGTTCGGCAGGCGCTGGCAGCCGGCCATCAGCCGGAGCGGGTTGCCGGGCAGGTCGTTCTCGCCCAGCTCCCACACGACCTTCTCCTTGGCATCGAGTTCGATGGCCTTGTGGCCGTCGCCGCAGGTCACGAGCAGATGACCATCCGGCAGCGGCACGACCTCGTGGGGATCGCCGGGGACGTTGATCGATCGGAGGACACGACCGTCTCCGTCGAGCTCCACGATCTTGCCCTCGCCCTTGAAGCACACGAAGTAGTGGCCGTTCCGCGCTTTGCGGGTGCCGCGATACTGGTTGTGCGTCACGACCGTCGGGGCGGTGACTAGCTTGATCTCCTTCGCGATCTTTCCCGCGCGATCGACCTCGATGATGCGGCTGGAGCCGCCCTCGACGATCAGCACGCGTCCGTCGGGCAACGGTTGGCAGGAATGGACCTCGACCTTGTCGGGCGCCTTGTACTCCCACACGACCTGCTTGGCCGGGGTGACCTCGAGCGCGCCGCTGACGAAGCAGAAGAGGTAGTTGCCGTTCGGCAGCCGCCAACAGTCCTGCGGCGCCTTGCAGGCGTATTCCCACTCGATCTTGCCCTCGGCGGAGACGGCGCAGACCTTGCCGCCGTTGTAGTCGCAGCACAGGAACGGGCGGGCGGCGTTGAGTGTGAACAGTCCGGCGAAGAACACGGCGGCGAGCCGGAGCAACGAAGGGGATTTCATTCCCGGACTCTGGCGGGTCCGGCGCCGGAGTCGATGCCGGATACGCGGAGCCGAAGACGGCGGATGCGGACACCCCGGGCATGAAAAAGGCCGCGACCTCGAGGTCGCGGCCTTTTGTGAGGAGCAACGTGGTCAGCGAAGGCCGGTGTATTCGGCGCCGAGCTTGTGGATGGTGCCGATCACCTCGGAGCGCAGCTCGGTGCCGCTGGCGGTGTTGATGCCGTACTTCACGCTGAACTGGTCGGCTTCTTTCAGGCCGTCGATGCGGAGGAACAGCGTGCGCTTGTCGGCGCCGAGCTTGGCCGTCCGGACCAGCAGCTTGTCATGGGCGGTCTTGCCGGGCTCCAGCACGGAGACCTCCGGGGAGCCGTAGTCGCCGCTGTACTTGTAGTTCCAGAGCTCGAACGCGTAGCTGCCGACGTCTTCCGCGGTCTTCGGGTCGAGATCGGAGCTGAAGGTGAGCACGATGCCGTTCTTAGCGGCGTGGGCCTTCACGGGCATGTCCACCGGCTTGCCGGTGTAGCGCACGCGATAGAACCCGCCGTCGCGGGTCGCGGTGTTCTGCCAGCCCTTGAGACCGGCGACGTAGAGCTGGCCGTCCTTGTCGTTGAACCGGCCGCGCATCACGCCGCTGGCGAACTTGAGGTTGAACGGGACCATGCTGGCCTGGGTGGTGCCGTCGACCTTGTCCATGAGCACGCCGTAGAGCAGGCACTTGCCGTAGCTCATGAAGAGCGGGGCGCCCTTCCACGGACCCCACTTGTCGCTGGTGACGTAGACCTGGCCGCCGCTGGAGTTGTCCCAGCGCATGGGCAGCCATGCGATGGGTTCGTCGTAGCTCGTCGGGATGGGCATCGTCTTGTCCCAGCCTTTCAGCTTGTTCGCTTTGCGGGCCTCGGGGTCGCTCGGGTTCATCTTGATCTCGCGGCCGTCCGGATAGCGCAAGGTCAGCTCGCGCTGGGCCGCGGGCGTCATGCCCATGAACGCGCCGGGCTTCACCATGTTCAGCTTCGACGAAGGCATCCAGTGGCCCTGGTTGTCGCCGATGAGGATGGTGTCGTCGGGTCCGACGGTCATGCCGTTCGGCGCGCGCAGGCCGGTCGCGTAGACCTCCAGTTTCTTGCCGTCGGGAGAGACCTTGAGGAGCGTGCCCTGGTGCGGCGAGGTGACGCTCGGTTCCCACGGGGCGCCCTTGGCGTAGTAGAAGTTGCCCTTCGAATCCGTGTGCAGGTCGAGGACGAACTCGTGGTAGTTGGGCGTGACCACGGTGTCGTTGTTGAAGTTCTCGTAGAAGTCCGCCTCGCCGTCGCCGTTGAGGTCCTTGAGTCGGGTGATCTGGTCGCGGCCCGCGACGTAGATCTCGCCCTTGACGACCTTGAGGCCGAGCGGCTGGAACAGGCCGGTCGCGTAGCGCTTCCAGGTCAGCTTGCCCAGCTTGTCGTCCAGGCCGGACACGATCCACACGTCGCCGTGGAAGGCGCAGATGGCGGCGCGGCCGTCGGGCAGGAAGTCGAACCCGCCCCAGAACGTGCGCGTGTTGTACACGTTCGGGAACGGCTCGGTGATGGTGTCCACCTGGTACGGGCCGTCCTCGGTGCCGAGCTTGCCCTCGGTGGTGATCTCGGCCGTCCAGCGGGCCGGTCCGCCCTTGGTCAACGTGGCGATGTCGGTGGCCGGGCGCTTGGCGAGGGCCGCGAAGCCTTCCGGCCGCGGGTCGTTGGAGAGCGCGAGGCGGAGCTGTTCACCGGCCTTGACCTTGGCGAACTTCAGCAGCAACCGGCCTTCGTTGTCGACGTCCACGCGGGCGGTGGTCGCGTCGAGGGAAGCGAGGGCCAGCTTGAGGCCGTTCTTGAGCGAGACCTGGACCGGCACGCCCGGCTTGAGCTCGCCCGAGGCCGGGGAACCGAGACCGTCCGCGAGCAGCACGGTGAGCGGTCCGCCACCCGTGACGAACTGGATCGTGCGGGTGAAGATCGGCTGGCCGTCGACCGATTCGAAGCTCGGCGTCTCGATGACCTCGGTCGTGCCCACCGTGTAGCGCAGCACGACCTGGTCGCCGTTCACGTGCAGGCCGGAGTAGTGCGCCCACGGTTTGGGCAGCGGCCCCTGCTGACGTTCGCGCGGGTCCTCGAGCTTGCCGGAGGCATCGGACCATCCGGGTCCCGGGATCGTCTCGAAGGCGACGGTGCCCTTCAGCGACGGGGGCGGCGGCCATTCGATCTTGGTGAGCGTGTTGCCGAACTCGAGGAACTCGCCCGACCAGGCGGCCGAGAGGCGGAGCGTGTCGAGGTCGTACACGACGTAGTTGTTCTTGGCGGCGCCGAGCGTGACCGCGACGCCTTTCATGGCGGAGGCGAGGCCGCGGGTGCGCAGGACGGTCCCGGACCAGAACGGTCCGCGTTCCGGAAGCGCGTCGGCGCCGAACAACGCGACGACCGGCCCGAGGACGAGGCCTGCGACCACGCCGAGCCGGCGGAGGGAGGATGATGTCTGTTTCACAAGCATAACGGAGAGATACCGCCCGACTCTTCGTGACACCCGGCCAGGAAGCAAGCCGCGGCGAGCGTCTGGGTGCGGGATCAGAAGCAGCGGACAGTGGAGGTGAAAAAGTGAGAGCGGGAAAGGGTGGATGCAGCGGTGAAGCCAGTCGCAGACCTTCCTGGTGTCGCGTGGTAGGGCGAAGCTCCTGCTGAGCCCCTGCGAGTTGACGGGCCGCCCTTTGCTCAGCGGCTCGGCAGGAGCCTCGCCCTACTGGCGGTCTCGTTCCTCCTCGGTCCCAACCCACAGCCATGCCTCTCCTCCTCTGCTTCCTGACCGCGGGTAGCGCAAAGTCGCACTTCGTCCGGAGAAAACACCGACCGGAGATTGAATCTGGAAAACAGGAAAACAGGAAAGCTGCAGCTTTGCCGGCTCCGTTCCTGATTTCCTGCTTTCCAGATTTATCCGTTTTACAGGGCACACCGCTACATCGCGGACCTGCGATCCGCTGATGCCGCTACTTGCTGGTCGTCCGAGCTTCTTCGCACGCAACGCCGGGTCCAAATCAGCGGCACAAACGATCGGTATATCCACAGATTCCGGCCTCTTCTGATCGCACGCCGAGCAAAGGCTGCGGCTTTGCCTTGTCGCGCGGTTCGCGTAGCGTCCGCGCGACGTGGCCTCCCCGCTCCCATCCGTCCGGACAGTGTTGGTGCTCGGACGCGCCTCGAACCTGCCGACCGTGTGGTCGAACTGCTTCGCGGGCTGGCTGCTGGGCGGCGGCGGTTCGTGGACCAAGCTGGCCGTGCTCACCGTCGGCGGATCGCTCGCCTATATCGGCGGCATGTACCTGAACGACGCCTTCGACGCGTCGTTCGACCGGCAGTTCCGGCGGGAGCGTCCCATCCCGAGCGGAGCCGTCGAGGAGGCGCTCGTGTGGAAGCTCGGCGGCGGGATGCTCTTCGCCGGCGGGATGATGCTCGCGGTGCTCGGTTGGACGACCGCGATGCTGGCGACGTTGCTCGTGGTCTCGGTGCTCGTGTACGACGCGGCCCACAAGGCGGTCGCTTTCTCGCCGGTGCTGATGGCGGCGTGCCGGTTCGTCCTCTTCCTCGCCGCGGTGTCGACGGGCAGCGCGGGCGTCACCGGCATCGGCATCTGGAGCGCGATCGCCTTGGCCGGATGGATCGTCGGCCTGAGCCATGTCGCGAAACGCGAGAGCACCACGGGCGCGCTGCCGCGCTGGCCGTTGGGGCTGCTGGCGCTGCCGCTGTTCCTGGCAGCGCTCGTCGACGACGGCGATTGGCGGTCGCGCGCGATGACGATCGGCGCGCTGCTGGCGGTCTGGGCGGCATGGTGCCTGCGCCACACCTTCGCCGCGGGCAACCGCAACCTCGGTCTCACGGTTGCGGGCCTGTTGGCGGGCATCTGCCTCGTGGATTGGCTCGCCGTCGCGCCGTCCGCCGGCACCGGCCTGGTGTTCCTCGGCCTCTTCGCCGCGTCGTTGGCCGGCCAGCGCTTCGTGCCGGCGACGTGACCGCACCGAAGTTCGGCGTTCAAAATCCGGACCTCCCGGTCCAGGCTGCGCGCGTGCCGCCGCAACGCCAGTTCCACAACATCGCCCTCGTCGGGTTCATGGGCACGGGCAAGTCCACGGTGGGCCATCTGCTTGCGGAGCTGATGCAGTTCGACCTCATCGACACCGACTAGGTGATCG
>JBBRQL010000065.1:0-17861 GCA_038226425.1 Verrucomicrobiota bacterium | reverse complement strand
GCGCTGCTCGACCAGAAGACGAACGGCGTGAAGAAGAAGTCCGCCGCGTTCAAGATGGCGGAAAAATCGGCCCCGCCGCGGCCCGGCTACGCCATCTTCGCAGGCGGCGAGAAGGTCGGCGTCGTCGTCAGCGGGACCCAGAGCCCGTCGCTCAGTGCCGGGATCGGCATGGGCTACGTCCCTCCCGCGATCGCCGTGCCCGGGACCAAGATCGAGATCGAGGTGCGCGGACGCCGGTTCGCCGCCGAGATCGTGAAGAAGCCGATCTACCGGAAGGCATCGGCGTGATCCGGGTCTGGAAGGCATGAGGGAAGAACTCCGGTTCGTGCTTTCCTGTCTTCCAGATGGGTCACCTTCTTACGCAAAGCCTGATTGACCGTCACGCCGTCTGTTTCCGACACTCTCCCCACATGAGCTCGCAAGTCCCCGCCGATCTCCGCTACACGAAATCCCACGAATGGGTCCGCATCGCCGGCGATGTGGCCACGGTGGGCATCACCGACCATGCGCAGCACGAGCTGACGGACGTGGTGTTCGTCGAGTTGCCCGCCATCGGCCGCAAGGTGAAGGCCGGCGAAGCCGTCGCCGTCGTCGAATCGGTCAAGACGGCGAGCGACATCTACTCCCCGGTGAGCGGCGAGATCATCGCCGTGAACGACGCCGTGGTCCAGGACCCGGCGCTCACGAACTCCGCTCCGTACGCTGCCGGCCACTTCTTCCAGGTCCGCCTCAGCGCGGCCACCGAGGTCGATTCTTTGCTGACGCCGGCCGATTACGCGAAGCAGATCGGCGCGTGACCGGGACGCGGACGGCCCCAGGTCTCAGGTCTCAGGTCTCAGGTCTCAGGTCTCAGCTTGCGCGGTCCGGTCGGTCGCTGAGATTGGTTCAGCCGCGATACCGCTGCCGCTCCTTCCGGTTGTGGCTGCGCACATCGTGTTCCAGCTCGTCGAGAGCCGACCTCACCTGCGCGATGAACACGGCGCAGCTGGAAGCGTATCCTCCGAAGCCGACGACCGTGTCGCGCTCCGCGTGGTCGTCGGTCACCGCCAACACCTCGCCATAGGCCTTCATCCGGTACGCGGCCCGCTCGATCAGGTCGTCGGCCGTGTTCCCCGCCTTCGAGAACAGGATCTCCACGTCGCGCGTGCTGGCCATCTTCGAGGTGCCCGGCGCGGCGCCTTGGCCGTCGAAGATGATGGTCAACGGCGTGTGCGTGGCGTCGCGGTACTGGGTGAGCTTCGCCACCAAAGCCTCGCGCGCCGCGGCGGAATGACGCGGCGCCCCCGGCGCCAGCTCAGGCCAGTTGTGCAGCAGACTGTAGCCATCGATGAGGATCCGGACGAGTGCCACGGCGGCAAGGATGAAGGGTGAAGGCAGCGGGATGAAGGACAGAGCGATCTTGCCGGCAAATTCGGTTCACCCTTGCCCCTTCCTCCTCCACCCTGTCCTGGCATGAGTTCCGTCGTCCTGAACCCGCAGATCGCCACGCTGCCCGTGTACGTCCCCGGCAAACCGATCGACGAGGTCGCCCGCGAGCACGGCCTCCAGCCCGCCGACATCATCAAGCTCGCCTCGAACGAGAACCCGCTCGGACCTTCCCCGATGGCGTTGGCCGCGATGGCGGACGTGCTGAAGAACCTCCACCTCTACCCCGACGGCAATTCGTTCCACCTGAAGCGCAAGCTCGCCGCGAAGCTCGGCGTCGAGCCGGCGAACCTCGTGCTCGGCTCCGGCTCCAACGAGATCATCGAGTTCCTCGGGCACGCGCTGCTCGGGGCCGGCGACGAGGTGCTCGTCTCCGAGCATTGCTTCGCGGTGTACCCGATCGTGGCGGCGCTCTTCGGGGCGAAGCTCGTGACCGTCCCGGCCCAAGGCTTCCACGCCGACATCGCGGGCCTGCTCCGCGCGGTGACGCCGCGCACCAAGCTGCTTTTCCTCGCCAACCCGAACAACCCGACCGGCACCCTCACCTCGCGCGAAGACCTGTCGCGCCTGCTCGCCGAGGTCCCGCCGCACGTGCTCATCGCGCTGGACGAGGCCTACGTGGAGTTCCTTCCCGACCCTCTGGATTCCATCGCGCTCGTCCGCAGCGGGGCCCGGCCGAACCTGGTCCTGCTCCGGACGTTCTCCAAGATCTTCGGCCTCGCCGGACTCCGCCTCGGCTACGGCATCGGCGCACCGGACATGGTCGCCGCGCTGGAGAAGGTGCGGCAGCCCTTCAACATCAACTCGATCGCGCAGGCCGGCGCGCTCGCCGCGCTCGACGACACCGCGCATCTCGAAGGCACGCGGGCGAACAACCGCCTAGGCCTCGACCTCCTGCACGCGGAATTCGTTAGGCTCGGGCTGGAGTTCGTGGAGTCGCACGCGAACTTCGTGCTGGTGAAGGTCGGCGACGGCGCAAGGGTCTTCGCCGAGCTGCAGAAGCGCGGGGTCATCACCCGGCCGATGGGCAGCTACCGGTTGCCCGGCTGGATCCGCATCTCGGTCGGGACGCCGGCGGAGAACCACCGCTGCATCGCGGCGCTGTGCGAGGTGCTGGGCCGTTGAGCCCGGCCTCGGGACGAGTCGGGGCTTGCGCCGGCATGGCCAACGGCAATCCTCCCGCCCGCCATGTCGAAATCGCCTGACTCGAAACCCGCGGCCTCCGATCCGCTGCTGGTCCTGATCGCCGCCCTGCTCCTGCTCGCGGCCGTCGCCACGATCTACTTCGCCTCCACCGCTCCCTCGAAGGAGTCCGCCCACGAGCCCGCGCCCCGTCCGCGCCCGATCATCCAGGACGAACCGCGCGTCGTGGTTGTGAACAAGTCGGTGCCCGGCGGACCAGGCGCCGCGCCGGCGCACGCCGCGGAAGGCCACGCCAAGCCCGAGGAGAAGACGACGGAACCCAAGCCGGCCGAAGCGAAACCCGCCGCCGCAGCGGTGGCCGTCGTGACCCTGGCCGCGCCCGACGTGAAGGCCACCGCGGACGGCAAAATCCACGGCAAGGTCGTGCTCAAAGGGACGCCGCCCGCCGAGAAGTCGATCGGCGCCGTGAAGAGCGACAAGAACTGCGGCACGGCCCACACCGGGGCGCCCGCGACGACGCGCAACTACGTCGCCGCTGCCGACGGCGGGCTCCGCTACACCTTGGTCCGCATCGTCAGCGCTCCGGCGGGCGCGGGCAAAGCCGCCGAACCGGAGCTCATCGACCAGATCGGCTGCATGTACGAGCCGTACGTCTCCGCGGTGCTGGCCGGACAGAGCTTCAAGGTACGCAATTCCGACCCGTTCATGCACAACGTCGCCGCCACCGCGAAGCTCAACAAAGGCTTCAACTTCGCCCAGGCCAGCGCCGGCCAGGTGAACGAGAAGGTCTTGGACAAGCCCGAGCTCGGCGTGAAGCTGGCCTGCAACGTCCATCCTTGGATGGCCTCGTACGTCCACGTGCTTGAGAACCCGTTCTTCGCCATGACCGACGCCAAGGGCGGGTTCGTCCTGCCGGAAGGCCTTCCGCCCGGGAAGTACAAGCTCGAGGCGAACCACGCGAAAGCCGGCACCGTCACCGCCGACATCGAGATCGCCGCCGGCAAAGGCGCCGAGGTCACCTTCGAGCTGGGCGTGAAGTGACGCCCAGCCCGTCGGCGTCTCACTCGAAGATGTCGCCGGCTGGGCGGGCCATCTTGCCCCACTTCTCCCAGCCGGGGATCGGATGTTCCTTCATGATCTCTTCTACCATGTAGAAGTCGGTCCGGGCCTTGGTCTTCTCGCGGATCTTCGCGACCTGGGCCGGCTTGATCAACGGCAGGTTGTTGCCGAACGATTGACGGACGTAGCTGATCACCCCGGCGACCTCCTCGTCGGTCAACATGCCGGCGAAGCCGACCATCGGTGGGACCCCGTTGGTCGGCCCGAGTCGTTGTCCGCCCAGCTCCAGCGGGCCCCAAAGCCCTTTGAGCACGACCTTGATCAGCCGCTCGTCGTCGACCATCCAAGGGTTGCCGGGCACGTTGAGCGGCGGATAGATGCCGGGCGTGCCGGTGCCGGCGGGCTGATGGCAGGTGGCGCAATGCGCATCGCGATGGAAGACCTCCTTGCCCAGCGCGTAGACCTTCGCCTCGGCGGCAGCCAGCGGGCGGGTCGGACCGTAGTCGCGCTTGTCCGCGGCGGGCGGAGCGGAACCGAGCTTGAAGGTGCCGGCGATGTAATCGCGGGCATTGGGGTTCGCGGCGATGGTCTGCGGCTCGGCCAGCGCCAAGGCGGCGACGTCGTCCTTGAGAGTGGTCTCAAGGATCTGCTTGGTGACCGGGCTCATCCACTTGTCCATCGGATGCCGTAGCGCATCGAGGACGATCTTGGCGCCGTCCATGTTGTCGAGCCATGAGGCGGCGACGATGGCTTCGAGGCGGACGCGTCCGTTCGGATCGTTGGCCGCCTGGCGTAGGAGCGAGACGGCGTTCGGGACCTGGTGGGTGGTGTAGCGCAAGACGTGCGCGGCGACCGTGCGCGGCTGGGGCGAACGGGCGTTGAGACAGGCGATGAGCAGACCCGTGTCGGGCTTGTTCTGCGCCCAGGTGGCCCAGAGCGCCTCGCAAAGATGGTGCTCATAGCGCGGGTCCGATTTGTCGAGCTTGGCGGCCCACGCCTTGACGGCCGGGACGACCTCGGAAGCCGGATGGGCGCGCAGCTCGCGGCGGGTGCGGGAGCGGGAGCGGTACTCCGGCAGCTTCAGATTCTCCAGCAGCTCGGGCACGCTCGCGCGAGCGATCTTGGCGGGTTTCACGAGCGGACGGCCCGGATAGGTGACGCGGTAGATACGGCCGTGCTCGTGGTCGCGGTTCGGGTCGCGCGCGTTGTGCTGCATGTGGCCGATCAACGCGTTGTGCCAATCAAGGAAATAGAGCGAGCCGTCCGGTGCGAACTCCAGGTCCACCGGGCGGAAGTTCGGGTCGCTCGAGCTGATCAGGTCGCCGGCCAGGCTGCCGGTGAAGCCGGAGCCGTCGTCGCGAGGCGCGGCGAAGCTGAGACCGAGGAAGCCGATGCTGTTGCAGGTCATGAACTGCCCCTGCCGGTCGTCCGGGAAATGGCGGGACGACACGAACTCCGAGCCCGAGGTCGGACGCGAGCGCTTCGGCACGTAGTCGCCGGCCCGCTGGATCTCGACGCCGTAGGGCATCTTGGCCGAGATGGGCAGCGCCCAGTAGTTCTCGCCGCTGGACGCGTCGGAGAGGACGCACTGTTCCCAGTCGTCGAAGGCGATTCCCCACGGGTTGTTCACATCCGACTGGATGTAGCGCTCGAGCTTGAAGCGCTTCGGGTCGAAGCGCCACGCGCCGCCGTCGTTGCAGCGTTGCGGGCCGTAGGGCGTCTCCACCTGGCTGTGCAGGAAGCGGCCTTCGAGCAGATAGAAGGCGCCCGAGGCATCGGCGCTGTAGGCAGAGATCGCGTGGTGCGTGTCGTGCGTGTCGAACCCGTGCATGAGGATCTCCATGCGGTCCGCTTTGTCGTCGTGGTTGTCGTCCACCAACAGGCAGAGGTTCGGCTCCTGCGAGAGGTAGACGCCTTCCGGCGCGAGCTCGAAGCCGATGGGCAGATGAAGGTGGTCGGCGAAGACCGTCTGCTTGTCCGCGCGGCCGTCTCCGTCGGTGTCCTCGAAGATCAGGATCTTGTCGTCGGGCCGCGATGCGCCCGGCTTGTAGTGCGGATAGGCCGGCGTGGTGGCGACCCACAGCCGGCCACGGGCGTCGAAGGACATCTGGACCGGCTTCTTGAGATCGGGGAACTCCTTCTCGGAGGCGAAGAGCTCGACCTTGTAGCCGGGCATCACGGTCATCTTCTCGATGGCCTTCACGCCGTCCACGTAGTCCACCGGGCGCTTGAAGTTCGTCGGCACCGTGGGGATCGCGTGGGTCTGCGAATCGTCGACCGCGACCTTCGTGCTCCGGCCGGCGGCGATGTCGTGCACCAGCGTGTCGCGGACCGCCATCATCTCGCGGGTCTTGAGGATCTCGTCGGGATAGTTCTGCGGGCCGAACGGATCATAGCGCTGGCCGTGCGTGTGGACGCCGTTCACCAGGTTGTAGTCGTTGTTCCAGAAGTAATCCTTCTCCTTGACCGCGGCGTTCATCAGCGCGGCCTCCGTCCTGGACTTCCGCGCAGTCTTGCCGAAGACGCCGTCGGCCAGCACCGCCGCCAGCTCTTGGTATCCGGCCTCGGTCGGGGCGAACCCGTTGATGGTGAGCGCCGGCTGGACCTTCTTGGCGTAGCGGGCCCGGGAGAAGCCGAAGAAATCCACGAAGGTCAGCCCGTGCTTCGCCGCGACGCTGCGGACCGCCTCGGAGTAGAGCGAGAGGCTGGCGTTCTCTTTCTTGCCGTCGGGCAGGTCGCGCTTCGCCGAGAGGTCCTCGAAGGCGAGCGGCGAGACCAGCACGAGGCGCGGGGCGGCGGCGCCGTTGTAGGCCTTGGACAACGTGTGCACCACGAATGCGTCGAGCTCCGACTGGAAGTTCGCCACGCGTGTCGGCCCGTCGAACGATTCGTTGTAGCCGAAGAAGGCGACGAGCGTGTCGGCCTTCAGATGGGTGAGCCACTGGTCGGGTGTGGGGAAGAAGCCCTTGCCGTAATGGGAGGCGAGCTCGGGATGGAACTGCGCCGCGCCCGGGAAGGCCCATTGCGAGACGCGGGCCGGATGCGGCCGGAACCCCGGAGTGTCGCCGGGCCGCCCCATGTTGCGGACGATGAGATGCTGCTCCGGGAAGCGCAGATGCAGCTCGGTCTCGAGCCGGCTGTAGTACACGTCGCGTTCGGCGAGGCCGTTGCCGATGAAGACGATCCGCTCGCCCGCGACCGGCACCGCGACCGCTTGCGACCGCGCGGTCGTCGCCGGCACCGGCTCGGCGGTCGGGGCGTGGGGACGGTTGTTGGGCTCCGCGGCGCGGACGGTCAGCGCGACCGCCAAGGCGGCGAAGATCGACGGGAACAGGGATCTCATGGGCCGAGTGTGCAAGACGGACGAAGTCCCGGGCAAGCGCGACGGTCGGGGGCTGGGCAACCCGGAGGGTTGCCAGCCATGAGCCGGGGGGCGAGGAGCGTGGAGCGCGAAAGTGCGATCAGAAATGGCGATCAGGAAGCGTCGGGAGGGGGAACGAAGCGCCCTGGTCTACCGGCTGTCGGTCTCTGTCCGTGGGCTTGCATCGGACCTCTTCCATCCGACGAGCCGGCCACGGAAGCTCCGACGCGGTCCTGCGGTTCTCCCTCTCCATGAGGGAGAGGGCCCGGGTGAGGGAGAATGGACCAGGCAAACTCGTGGCTCCCGATCCGTGGGCGGCCTTCCCCCCTCACCCTTGTATGTTGTTTTCCACCTTCCTTGTTTGGCGTGAGCCAAACTGGAAGGTGGGGCCGCCCGCCCCCCGGCCGAGGGGCGGGCGGCGGCGCGGGCGAGAACGTCCTGCCCTTGCGGCGAGGCGACTCGTCGCGTGGGAGAGCTGGTTCCGCCCGTGCCTAGAAGGTCCACACTCGAACCGTTGATTGAGCGGCGCCCCCAAGTCGCCAGCTCGCATTTGCAAGGATGAGCATGAACCCTGATCAAAAAACCGTCCACGTCGGCGTCGATGTCGCCAAGGCCAGACTCGACCTCGACCTCGACCTCCCCGCACCGCACCACGCCGTGCCCGACACCGCCCCGGGCCGCGCCCTGGCCGTCGCCGCCCTGGCCCGTGTGCCGGGCGTCCACATCGTGCTCGAGGCCTCCGGCGGCTACGAGCGCGCCTTCGTCGCCGCCCTCCACCGGGCCGGCATCCCCGTCACGGTCACCGACCCGCTGCGGGTGCGTCAGTTCGCCCGCTCGGCGGGCCGGCGCGCCAAGACCGACCCGCTCGACGCGCGCGTCCTCTCGGCCTCCGGCCGCGCCCACGGGCCCGCCCCCGCCGTGCCGGACACCGAGGCCGAGCGCCGCCTGGCCGCGCTGGTCCAGCGCCGGCGCCAGCTCCAGGCAGCGCTGGTCGCCGAGCAGAACCAGGCCGAGGGGCTGGTGGACAAGGACCTGGCCCGGCAGTCCGCACAGCTCCAGCGCACCTACGCCAAGCTCATCGCCGGCCTGGAGGCCGCCATCGCCGCACAGCTCCAGGCCAGCGAGCCGATGCGCCGGCGCGCGGCGGCCCTGGATGCGTTGACCGGCGTGGGCCCCGGCACCGTCGCCGTGATGCTCGCGGAGATGCCCGAGCTGGGATCGCTCAACCGCCGCCAGGCGGCCGCCCTGGCGGGCGTCGCCCCGTACGACCGCCCGAGCGGCGGCTGGGACGGCGCCCGCCACATCGCCGGAGGGCGCAAACACGCAAGCTGCGCCCTCTACATGGCCGCTTTGAGCGCCGCTCGCTGCCAAGGTAAGCTCAAGGTCTTCTATCAACGCCTCCGGGCCGCGGGCAAGAAACCAAAGGTCGCGTTGGTCGCCGTGATGCGCAAACTCGTCATCCTCATGAATGAGGTCCTCAAGCCGCAAAACATCGGAAATCTTGCCGAAATCGCATCCCAACAGCCTTGACTCTCAATACCGTTGCTCTCCCTCCGGGAGAGGGAGGACCGCAGGGCCGCGTTGGAGCGTCCGAGGACTGCTCGTCGGATGGAAGAGGTCCGATGCAAGCCCACAGGCAGGGCCGGACGTTCGGGAGTCCAGAGCGTCTCGCTGCTCCACCTCCGCTGATGTCCGTCACTTCCGCCCCAGGCTACAAACCGGGACCATGCAGCCGGATCTGGGTGGAACGGCCAACCTGGCCGTCCTCGGCGGCAACCTGCCGCCGAGCTTCGGCACGAGGATGCACCTACCGGAGGATGCGTCCTCGGCGCGCCCGATGCAGCGGGCTGGTAGCCCGCCCAAACGGGCCGGTGGCCCGTTCCACCCAGCCTTTGAGCGTATGGTCCTGGCGAAGCGGAGGGCCGCAGATCCCAGATCCGCGGAAGAGCCGGTTGAAAACCTCGTTGCCCCGCGGTCCCGCGTCCGCCGCTTCGGATCGCTCCCCGTGGAACGACATGGGTTGACAACTGACGTATCGGCTGTTTCTGTAAGTACAGAAATAACGGACATGACGCATCTATCACCCGTCGAGCAGAAGTTCATCCTCCATTGGGGCGAGATGGGGGCGCGCTGGGGCATCAACCGCACCGTGGCGCAGGTCCACGCGCTGCTCTTCCTCAGCCCCAAGCCGCTGAACGCCGAGCAGATCCAGGAGACGCTGGGCGTCGCCCGCTCGAACATCAGCACCAGCCTCAAGGAGCTCCAAGGCTGGCGCATCGTGAAGCTCGTCCACCTCGCCGGCGACCGGCGCGACCATTTCGAGAGCATGGCCGACGTGTGGGAGATGTTCCGCGTGGTCGCGGACGAGCGGAAGAAGCGCGAGCTCGACCCCACGCTCGCCGTGCTCCGCGAGTGCATCGCCGAGGCACACGACGACAAGGCGACCAGCGAGCACAGCGAGAAGCGCCTGCGCGAGCTCCACGGCTTCTTCGAGACCGCCCACGGATGCTACGAGCAGGCCCGCGACTGGCCGACCAGCGCGCTCGTGAAAGCCGCCAAGATGGGCGGGAAACTCCGCAAACTGCTCGGCCTCGGCGGCTGAGCCCGCGCCCTTTTCTTATGCAAGACGACACCATCGCCCTGACCGGGGAGCCCCCGGTACCGGCACGCGGTTGGGTGCTATACGACGGCTTCTGCCCGATCTGCCTCGCCGCCGTCCATCGATGGGGACCGCTGCTCCGTCGCCGCGGGTTCGTCCCCGTCACGTTGCAGACCGGATGGGCGCGGCGACGGCTCGGCCTGCGTCCGGGCGAGCTTCCCGGCGAGATGAAGCTGTTGCGCGTCGATGGGCCAGTGCTCGGCGGTGTCGACGCCTTGGTCGCCATCGGCCGGACGATCTGGTGGGCCTGGCCGTTCGCGGTCCTCGCGGCGCTTCCGGGACCGGACGTCCTCGCCCGGGCGCTCTACCACTGGATCGCCGCGAACCGCCAATGCCTCGGCGATGTCTGCTCGGCGCCCAGACGACCGATGCGCCGACGGCATCCCGCGGCCACCACCTTCTTGGAGATGCCGTGAACTTTCCGCTTCACTCGGTCAGGGGCGTGATCGCACGACGCCTTCTGGTGAATTTCCGCGTCCGCCCGGATGTGCTCGCAAATCTG
Organism: Verrucomicrobiota bacterium; assembly: GCA_038226425.1. GTDB lineage: Bacteria > Verrucomicrobiota > Verrucomicrobiia > Limisphaerales > UBA9464 > CAIVQB01. Next base: position 7,712 of record JBBRQL010000065.1, on the reverse strand, counting down.
CTGCCGGAGCCCTTCAGACCGAAGCTCGTGGGCGGAGCCGGGTTGGCGGGCATCTGTCTGATCCGGCTGGAGAAGGTACGTCCGCTGGGACTCCCCGGGTTCATCGGCGTGGCTTCCGAGAACGCAGCACATCGCATCGCCGTCGAATGGACCGAAGACGGGAAGACGCGTGAGGGTGTCTATATCCCGCGTCGCGACACGGATCTGTTCTTGAACCGGGTTCTCGGTGGGCGCCTTTTTCCGGGCTGGTCGCATCCGGCCGACTTCGAGGTCGAAGACGACGGCTTCCGGGTGCGGCTCAGCGTCCGTGACCATGAAGGCAAGATGTCCTTGAGCGTCGATGGCTGTATCGCTGATGCATTGCCGCCTGGATCGGTTTTCCGGTCGGCGGACGAGGCATCCTCCTTTTTCAGGACAAGTGCCGTGGGTTGGTCGCCGTCGAGGCGAGCGGACCTATGCGAAGGCGTCGAGCTGCGCTGCGACACATGGACGGTCGCTCCGTTCGCCATCAGCTCGGTCGTTTCAACCTACTTCGATGACCGGCGCCTCTTCCCGCCCGGAAGCATCGAATTCGACTGCGCTTTGCTGATGCGGGACATCGCGCACGAATGGTATGCCCGTGGGCGGATGAAGTCGAAAGGAGACCGACCATGAACCTCCGCATCGTGCTCGCCGGTGGAAGCGGATTCATCGGCCAGCTGCTCGCGAGGCGCTTCGCTGCCCGCGGCGACGAAGTCGTCGTGCTCGCGCGCAAGCCGGGTCCAGGACGCGCGGGCCGCGAGGTCGGTTGGGACGCGGCCACGATCGGGCCGTGGACCGCGGAGCTGGAAGACGCCGACGCCGTGATCAATCTCGCCGGACGGTCGGTGGATTGCCGTTACCACGCCCGGAACCGGAAACTGATCTGGGATTCCCGGATCGGATCGACCCGGGTGCTCGGCGAGGCGATCGCCCGGTGTGCCCGCCCGCCCCGTGTCTGGCTGAACTCGAGCACCGCGACGATCTACAAGCACACGTTCGGCCCCGCGATGGACGAAGCCGGCGAGATCGGCGCGACGCCGGAGGCACAGGACGAGTTCTCCGTGGCCGTCGCGAAGGCATGGGAACAGACGTTCGATGAGGCGGCGACGCCGGCGACGCGCAAGGTCGCGCTCCGGATGGCGATGGTGCTCAGCCCGGCAGGCGGCGTGTTCCCGGTCTTGCATCGGTTGGTCCGGTCCGGTCTGGGAGGCGCGATGGCGGGAGGGGATCAGTTCGTCTCTTGGATCCACGAGGACGACCTGGTCCGCGCGCTGGACTGGCTGCTGGACAGGGAGGAGATCCGCGGCCCGGTCAATCTCGCCGCACCCGGACCATTGCCGAACCGAGAACTCATGCGGATCCTGCGCAGGGCGGCGGGGATGCCGCTCGGATTACCGGCGTCGCGGTGGATGCTGGAGATCGGGGCGGTGGTCCTTCGGACCGAGACCGAGCTGATCATCAAGAGCCGACGCGTGGTCCCGGGCCGGCTCTTGGGGAGCGGATTCGTCTTCACCCATCCGGACCTCGCATCGGCGGTCGCCGCTTGCCTCCGTGAAGTCTGACCGACCCGCGGTCGGGAATGCTCCGTCCTCGCCACTCTTTCCGGTTGGAACCGGATCCGACCCCGGTTTACATCGGGCCAGGAGATCCCCGTGGCGCTGGATGCTGGTCGCCGTGCTTCCTTTGACAGTGTTCGTGCTCTGGCTACACGTACCCAAAGATCCGCATGTGGAGGTGGTGTTGGACCACAGCTATGTGACGGGAGTCATCGAAGATGAAGTGGTCCTCGCCGAGCTAGAGGCTGCCGGGCAAGGCGCCGTAGATACCCTTCGAGCGGAACTGCGGCGGACGTTCAATCCGTTGCTACAGGCAGAACAGATGGCGATCGATTGGCTCCGGTCGGAGGGCTTCACGGCATTCGACAACGGCTACACACCGTTTGAAATCTTCAATTTGCGGCGGCAGCACGCCTTGAACGCGCTGGTCTTGCTCGGTGAGCGAGCCCTCCCTGCGCACCCCGAGGTCGAAGCCTTGCTTGCGTCTTCCCCGGATAGACATGGGAAAGGGACAGCAGCGCTTTTCGCCATGCGCTCCCGGGATCCGACGACGATCAGCAACGCGTCCACGATACTCCGGGGCGCCGACACGTCCGATATCCATATGGTGTCGGTTAATTTCGCGAAGATCTGGAAAGAGCCGCCGCCGCACCTTCCCTCGCTCGTGGCGTCGCTGACGAACAAGGAAGAAGTGGTCCGAGGGGCCTCGCTCCGGAGCCTCGGACAGTACGGCCCCAAGGTCCGTGAACATGCGGCGGCGATCATCCCGCTGCTTTCCGATCCATCGCCATCTGTCCGCCCACTAGCAGCCTATGCGTTGGGCCATATCGTGCCCACGGAAGCACCACGCGCGATCGAGGCGATGCTCGTCGAGCAGGAGTTCAACGACCCACACCACGCCAAAGTAGGGTGGATCGGCCTTGAGCCGTACAAGCTTTATGGCGAGTTGGGACCGGTCGCCCGTGCTGCGGTGCCTCGTCTCGGACAGGAACTTTCCGACCCCATGTTCCGGTCAAGGCACGGCCCGATCGCCTTCGCTCTTTGGCGGGTCACCGGTGACAACTCGCCGCGGATCATCGAGGCGCTCGCGAAAGGAGCAGAGAGCAGGCTCGAACGTTTCCGACTCTTCAGTCTCCGCGGCTTGATCGAGATCGGACTTCCGGCGAGCAATGCGGTCCCGGCGCTGCGACGTGTCGCCGAGGACCGCCGCGTCCTCATCCGCCGGCTCGCGGACGAGGCCCTCCGTTCGGTCACGCGGACGGCAGGGACGGATGCGCGCTGAGCGGCGCCCAGAGCGCGTCGCGCAGGCCGGATCCGCGGAGCACCTGCCGGCCGATGGCCGCGCGCAAGACCGGTTCGTCCGCCCACAGCTCCACCGATGTCCGCGCGCGGGTAAGCCCGGTGTAAACAAGCTCGCGGGTGAGCAGCGGCGAATCGCGTTCGGGCAGCACCAGCAGCACGCGGTCGAACTCCGAACCCTGGCTCTTGTGGACCGTCATCGCGAAGACGGTCTCGTGCTCGGGCAACCGCGCCGGAGCGAAGGCGCGGACCGCACCGTCCGCCGCAGCGAAGTACACGCGCAGATTGCCGGCGTCTCCGGGGTCGGGGAGCGCGATGCCCACGTCGCCGTTGTGCAGGCGGAGGCCGGGGTCGTTGCGGGTGACCATCACGGGGCGTCCCGCGTACCAGACGCCGCGGCGCCGGATCAGGCCGGCGCGCTCCAGCAGCGTCTCGCAGACGCAGTTGAGGTCCTCCACGCCGAACGGTCCGCGCCGCACCGCCGCGAGCAGGCGGAACCGGTCCAACGCCGCGAGCGCCGCCACCGGATCGCGGCTCCCGACCACCGGTCCGTAGGCGTCGAGGATCGTCCCGCGCAACGCGTCCGGGATCTGCGGCGGCGAAGGGAGCCGTCGCCATCGCACCGCGCCGGTGCCGGCCCGGTCGGCGAGGCCGGGCGTCGGCGCGCCGGAGGTTCCCGCGATTCCCGTCGGCCCTTCCACCGCGTCCTGCAGAAGGCCGAGCGCCGTGTCGGCGTCGCCGGCGTTCACAGTTGTCACCAACGAGTGGATCCCGGCGCCGTCGGCGAAGCGCCAGTTCTTCTCCAGCGCCACCAGGCAGCGCGCGAGCGGATGTCCGGCGCCCGAAGGTCCGCCGGCGCAGATCTCGCCGAGCACGTTGCCGGCCTCGACCGATGCGAGCTGGTCCTTGTCGCCGACCAGCACGACCCGCGCGGCCGGCGGCAACGCGGCGAACAGCTTCGCCATCAGCGCGAGATCCACCATGCTCGCCTCGTCCACGACCACGACGTCCACCGCCAGCGGAGCCGCCGCGTCATGGCGGAAGCGCGAGGACCCCGGGATCGTCCCGAGCAAGCGGTGCAGCGTGGTCGCCTGTTCCGGCAACCGCGCTTTGGACGCCTCGTCGCCGGGCAGGTCGGCCTTGGCTTTGCGGACCGCTTCGGCGATGCGGGCCGCGGCCTTGCCGGTCGGGGCCGCGAGCGCGATGCGCAGAGGACGTCCGGTGTCCTGCCCGAGCAACGCGGCCAACAGCCACACGACCGTGCGCGTCTTTCCCGTGCCGGGGCCGCCGGTGACCACGCTGAAGGCCCGGGTCGCCGCCATGCGCACGGCTTCGCGCTGGCGACCGGAGCCGTCGTCGGCATCGGGGAAAAGCCGGTCGAGGTCCGCGTCGAGACGGGCTCCGTCGATCGCCACCGGTGCGACGGCCCGGGCTCGGATCGCCGCCGCGAGATCGGTCTCGTAGCGCCAGTAGCGGTGCAGATACAGGCGGTGCGCCGCGTCGAGCACCAGAGGCGTGTGCTCACCGGGCGACCCGACCATGCCGCTCGCGCGGAGCGAAGCGGTCCATTCCGCGAGCACCGGCAGCCGCGTCTCCGATGCGTCCGCTTCTTCGACCAGGTCGCCCAAGCGGACGCCCGCGAAGCGCGGCAGTTCGATGCAGGTATGGCCCCGTCCGCGCCGGTGGCTGACCAATGCGGCCGCCAGCGCGAGCCCGTCGCCGGGCACGGTGGCGAGGCGGTCCATCAACAGCGCGAAATGCCGGTCGATCTCGGGGAATCCCCGCAGCAGGAGCGCCCGATCCGCGCGGTCGGCGGGAAGATTCATCGCGCACCTCCTTCCGCAGGCGCGAGCAGGAGCGTGCCGAGGTCGCGGATCAAGGCGGGGTCCGGACGCGCGGAGAAGACGCCGGACTCAGGGCGCCGCGGGTCGAGTCCGCGCAGGAACAGGTAGCGCACGCCGCCGAAGTCGCGCTCGTGGTCGTAGCCCGGCACTCGGAGCGCCAGCCATCGGTCGAGCGCGACGGTGTAGAGCAGGTATTGCAACGGGTAGAGATGCTGCGCCATCGCGGCGTCGACCGCGCCGGGCGTGTAGTCCTCGGCGCGCGGCCCGAGCCAGTTCGATTTCCAGTCGACGATCCACCACCGGCCTTCGTGACGGAACACCAGGTCGATGAACCCGCGCAGCACGCCTTCCACCGGATCGAACCGCAACCGTTCCGAGGCCGCGGGGAATCCCGGTGGAAGGCTCGCGCCATGACGAGCGAGCACGGCGCGGAGCCCTTCCGGTCCGGTGCGCCGCAACGGGAAGCAGAACTCCAGCTCGGTCAGCCGCTCTGACAGGGCGATGTTCCCGAGACGCAGGCCGGCCCCTTCGCCTTCGAGCGGGACCGACAATGTCCTCCTCACCATGTCCTCGACGGCCGGCGCGAACGAACGGTCGAGCCCGTGCTCGTCAAGCGCCGTCCGGACCACGCGGGGCAGGTCGGCGGGATCCGTTCCGGTGAAATCGATCTGCTCGAAGACCTGGTGCAGGCAAGTGCCCGCCGCCGTGCCGCGAGGAAAGGCGTGGATGCTCCCCGGTTCCGGCGGGGCCGGCGACGGCGGGTCCTCGGCCACGACGGCGTCGCGGTCCGGCGCTTCGCCCGTCTGGTCGGCCGCGAGCCAGGAGAAGCTCGCCACGCGCCAGTCGCGTCGGACGACCGCGGTGGCGGTGCGCGGGGCGAGCTCCGGAGCGGCGCCGGCCGGCGGGTCCCAGACCGCGCCGGCCGGGACCGGCGGCGCCGAGACGGTGATCGACGGGACCGCAGCGGCCAGCGCATCGACGGCCGCCTTGCGCGACGCAGAGTTCGCCGAAGCTGCCGCGGCGGACAGCGCGTCCATCGGCGCGACGTCGGAGGCCGGCGTCGGCGCGAAGAGCCAGGCGGGAGCGGTGGTGCCGTTGGTGAAATCGCCCCAGGCGAAGTAGCAACGGTTCCGCGCGCGGGTCAGCGCGACGTAGAGCAGGCGGACGTTCTCGGCGAGACGTTCTTCCTCGGCCAGGCGTTCGTGCTGCTCGCGGCGGTCGGATCCGAGGTCGCCGACGATGATCGTGCGGTCCTCCGGGTCGTGGCAGAGCACGAGCGAGTCCGGGCGCGGCGCACGCGTCGGCTCGGCGGCACGGAAGGTGAACGGGCAGAACACGACGGGATACTCCAGCCCTTTGCTGCGGTGGATGGTCACGAGCTGGACCGCGTTGTCGTCGCGTTCGAGGCGGAGCAGTTCCTCGTCGCCGGCCTCGTCGGCATGGGCGCAACGGTGCGCGAGATGTTGGAGGAGGCCGTCCACTCCCAGGCGGCGCTCGGTCGCGGCAGCGTGGAGCAGCTCGGCGAGGTGCAGCAGGTCGGTGAGGCGGCGTTCGCCGTCGGGCGTGGCGAGCCAGCGGCGGCGGACGTGGCGGTCCTGGAGCAGCCCGCGGAACATCGGCAAGAAGCCGTCGATGTTCCAGGCCGCGAGCCAGCCGTGGAACGCTCCGAGCCAGCCGGCCCACGCGGTCTCGTCCTGGCCGAGCGCCTCGATCGCCGGCGCGTCGAGGCCGAGGATATCGGTCGACAACGCGGCGCGCAGGCGGCGTTCGGACGAAGGCGCGGCGATGGCCGCGAGCAAGGTCGCGAGCTGCGCCGCCTCGTCGCTGGCGAAGACGCCCTGTTGCGTCTGCTGCACCGTGGGCACGCCGCGCCGGCGCAGGGCTTCCGCGACCCGCTCGGCCTGGTGATGGCTCTCGACCAGGACCGCGATGTCGGCCGGCCGGAGAGCGCGGCCGTCGAGCCGCGTGTCCGCTCCCGCCGACAGCAGCCGCACGATCTCGGTCGCCGTCATATCGGCGAGCATCGGTTCCGCCTTCGTCTTCGGCACCGGCTCTTCCTCCGCCCAGAACCACAGCTGCAACGGCGCCAACCGCTCGCCGCGCTCGGTGATCGGCCGGGCATCCGCGTGGTCCGACGCCGTGACCGGATGGAACCCGATCTCGCGCACCACGAACGGGCAAGGGTGCCGTCCGAAGATGCCGTTCACCGCCTCGACCAGGCCGCTCTCGGAGCGCCAGTTCGTCCCCAGCGTATGCTGGTGCGGCGCCGCTCCGGCCGCGGCGATGTAGGTGAAGATGTCCGCGCCGCGGAACCCGTAGATCGCCTGCTTCGGGTCGCCGATGAGGAACATGCGCTGCTCCGGTCCGCCGAAGAGCCGGTGGAAGATCCGCCATTGGACGGGATCGGTGTCCTGGAACTCGTCGATGAGCGCGGCCGCGTACTGGCCGTCGACCGCCGCGGCGAGCGCGTCGCCGCCGGGACCGCGCAGCGTGTCGTCCAGCCGCGTCAACAGGTCGTCGAACGACTGGACCTTGCGGTCGCGCTTCCGGCGCGGCAACTCGTCCTTGGCCCATGCGTGGAAAGAGAGCAGCCACGCGCCGCGCAGGCGTCGTTGGGTCTCCACGAGCTCTCCGCACAGGCCGAAGAACGGATGCGAGGGCGGCCGATGCGGATCCTTCTTCCGCACCTTGCTGGTGTGATCGGCGAGATGCGTATCGGTGAAGCCCGCGAACACCTCGAAGTCCGCCGCGCCCGCGGTCCCTCCGAAGCACGCGTCCAAGCTGGCGAACGCGGCGTCCATCGCGGCGTCCTTGCGGTAGTCCTTCGTCGCCCAGCCGGCCTCCGCGCCGAAGCACGCCCGCAACCGTTCTCGGTCGGTCGAGAAGACCCGAGCGGCCTCGGCGAACCGTTCCGTGAGCTCCGTGAGCAGCCCGTCGAGCTCGTCCGCGGTCGCCGGCGCCATCAGGCGGATGCCGGGATGCCGCAGCGTCT
>JBBRQL010000064.1:0-17863 GCA_038226425.1 Verrucomicrobiota bacterium | reverse complement strand
TCCAGGCGATGGCATCGCTGCCGGTGAGGTCGCCGGTGCGGCCGAGAGTGATGGCCTGCAACGCGGATCCACGGAACCCGCTCATCACGTACACGCGGCCTTGGCCGGCGACCGCGGACGGGATGGCATTGGCGGTCTGGCCGGCGGCTTCCCAGAGCAGGGCGCCGGTCGCGAGGTCGTAGCCGCAGGCCTTCCGGGTGCCGTTCACGACGACCTGTTTCTTGCCCGCGTGCTCGACGATGAGCGGCGTGCACCAACCGGTCGGCTCATCGCGTTTCGCGCGCCACAGCTCCTTGCCGTCGCGTTTGCCGAGGGCCACGATGAAATCCTCGCCCTCGTGGTCCCAGAGCACGACGACCGTGTCGCCCGACAACGCGGGCGAGCTGCCTTCGCCGAAGCTGTTCCGGGTGCGCATGTCGCCGAGGTCTTTCTCCCAAAGCAGCTTCCCCTTCAGGTCGTAGGCGTACGTGCCGAAGGAACCGAAGTGCGCGATCAACACCTCGCCGTCCGTGACCGGCGAGCCCGAGGCGAAAGCATGGTCGGGATGATGCCCCTCGTGTGGCACCTGGGTCCGCGGCGAATGTTCCCAGAGCGTCTTCCCGGTCGAGCGGTCGAGCGCCATGACGACGAAGCGCTGTTCGGTGACGGTCTCGCCACCGCCGCCACCACCGCCACGGCGGCGACCACCATCGGCCGGCGCGGGAGACGGGGCCGGCGCTTCGGGCGCAGCCGCCGCAGGTTTGCCGGTCGGAACCGCGGTGAGGATGAACACCTGGTCGCCCCACACGACGGGCGACGCGGTCCCGTGACCGGGCAACGCGACCTTCCAGCGGACGTTCTTGGTCTCGCTCCACTCCAGCGGCGGACGCGCCGTGTCCGAGACGCCGTTGCCGGTCGGGCCGCGCCACGAGGGCCAGTTCTGGTCCGCCGGTGCCGCGAGCCCGGCGATGCAGGCCGACAACGACGCGGCCGCGGCGATCAGGGACGGCACGAGGGGATGGAAAGAAGGCTTCATCGCGGATGAAGACCGGCCGGCCGCGGCGAAGGTTACCGCGGGGAACGGGTCCTGGGTCCCGAATCTCAGGTCTCAGGTCCCGCGCCGGGCGTCGCGTCACGGCTTCGCGATATACCCGTGATACATCCCCATGTAGTAGGGCAGCAGGAACACCGTGCCCGCGCCCAGCTCCTCGGCAACGCCGGCGTAGTCGAGTTCCCACGGGTCCGTGTTCCAGTGGCCGAAGTAGCGGTTCTCCACCGGCAGGACTTTTCCGTCGACGCGGTGGCCGCGGCCCTGGTCCTTCGCGTCGTAGAAATCTTTCGAGCCGGAGATGCCGAGCCGCGCCACGTCGAGCCGGTGCGAGTTCTTCATCGACCACTTCAAGCGGTCGAGCGGGAACCCGCGGAGCGTCGCCATCGCGCCGGCCGACCAGTCGCCGCGCGGCGAGAGCGGGAAGGTGCCCCAGACATTGGTGACCTCCCGACCGAGGCCGTGCGCCGCATAGGCGAAGTCGAAGAACGGGTTCATCTCCGGCGCCTCGTTCTGCCAGTAGGCGAAGAACGACGACCGGACCGCGTTCTTCAGCGCCTGGTCCTTGGAACAACGGAGCAGCGTGTAGAAGCACATGAAGGCCATCTCGTCGTCGGACTGGTTCCCGGAGCCGGGCCCCGACTGGACCTTCGGGAACATTAGGTTCTGTCCGTAGCCGTGCCGGTCGACCAGCTCGCGCGACGCGGCAGCGTACCTCGCGTCGCCCGTCAGGTGCTCGGCGACGGCGAGATAGGTGAGCATGCTTAGCGAGTTCAAGCCACGTTCGGCCCACCAGCGAGGGTCGCCGTTGAGCGATGCCGGCGCGTAGACGCCCCAGCGCGTCGGCCTGCCGTCGTGGTCGGTGAGCGTGAATCCGTGCGCGATGATGTGGTCGGTGAGGTCGCGGACCACTTCGCGCACGCGCTCCTTCTCGGCCGCGGTGTCGGCTACGAGGTCGTGGTAGAGCGCATAGAAGAAGTAGTGGCCGTCCAGCTCGTCGCTGCTGGTGTCCGATTTCCAGTACCACTTGCCGTCGGCGCTCTTCGGCCAACGCGGCTCGTAGGCCTTCCAGAGCGCGTCCTTGTGGTTCTCAGCCCGGTCCGCCGCGGCCTGGCCTTCGTTCGGGTCGGGCAAGGACGTCGACCGGACGCTGCGGGCGACGAAGCCCTTGGGCGCCGCGGGCGTCCCGCCTTGCGTCACCTTCTGCAGGAAGCGCAGCGCCTCGAACGCCTGCTTGGCCCGAGCCCTCGCCTTGGCATCGCCGGTGGCCCCGACCGCGAAGCATTCACCCGCGCCGTACATCGCGGTCCAGAGACCGTCGTTGTCGGAATCGACCAGGGCCGCGGACGACTTGTCGCCCGGTGTCCGGAGCGGTGCCTCGGCGACGAAGCCGAACTCCGTCCGCTTCACATACCGCTCGATCTCCGATTCGTAGAGCTCGGCCTTGGCCGCGAGCGTCATCGTGCGCCGGCCGATCATGCCGACGCCGCCCGGCGTGGCGAACCACGCGTCGCCCGCGGCGTCCACCGCGATCTGGCGCACCTCGTCGTCCGGAAGCCAGCGCGGCCCCTGGCGATAGTGGAGATCCCGGCCGTCCCAACGGATCGCGCCCAGTCGCGTCCCGAACCACACGTCGTCGCCCGAGCCGGCGGCGATGCCGGTGAAGTCGTTCCACGGCAGGCCGTCCTTGCCTTCGCGGAATCTCCAGCCGCCCTTCTCGTGGCAGGCGACCCCCGCCTTCGTCGCGAACCACAGGCGGCCCTTCGCGTCGAACGCCACGCCGAGCACTTCGCCCGTCGTCCAGGAGCGTCCGACCGCATCGGTCGCTTGCTGCGCCTCCCAACCGTTCGCGACCCTGCGGAACAGACCGCCGCTCGATGCGAGGAACGCCGTTCCGTCGGCAGCGACGGCGACCTGGTTCACCCGCAGCTTGCCGGGCCAGCCTTGCGAGACCATCCGACCGTCGCGCACGAGATACGGATCGGCCTCTGTCACGAGCCAGGTCGTCGTGCCGGAGCGCACCACCTGCTTCACCTCCGCCCACGGCAACGCCACCGTGACCGGCGCGCCCGCCGCATCGGCGAAGACGAACTCCCGCTCCGACTTTGGCGTGAGCGCCGGGAGCACGCTCCAACGACCCTCGGCCAGACCGCTCCATCGCCCGCCCGCGAAGACACGCGGCGAGCCGTCGGCGGCGAGATCGACGATGCGTACGTCGGCGGAAGGCAGCCCTTGCGCGACGCCGTGCTGTTGCGCCACCTCCTGCCGGAACTGTTGTGGTGCGGGCAAGACCTCCGCGGCCCGGGAGACCGGGAACAGGAACGTGACGACGGAGACGAGGAAGATGGGGATTCGCATGGCCGGTCGGGTCGGCCTGACGCCGGCGTGCGCGGGGAATTCAAAGGCTTCGCCGCACGGGCCCACGACGGGTGGGACAGGCTGTAACCTCGCCGCGGATCCGTTCTCGCGTGGCGGGTGCCCACCGGCCGGCATCGACGTCGACGCGAGTCGCTCCGGCGGGAACTTCGGTCCTCCATCTCCCAGGGGAGGGCAAGGGCAGGGGTGAGGGAGAAGGCGGCCTTCGCTCCGAGCCGCTTCATAGGGCTCGGCACAGCCCTCGGACAGACCCAGCGCGAGCTTCGCGTCTCGGCCGCGCGGTCAGCCGGCGGTCAGTTCAGAGCGATGCCGCGACGGGCGTAGGTCGGCTCGTCAAGGTTCTCGCCGTTGCGCTTCACCGGCTCGGTCTGGGCGAAGCGGCTGACCGAGACGACCTCGAAGTTGAAGAGAGTCTGCGTCGTCTTTTTGCGCTGGTGCTTGTTCTTGATCTGACGTTGGACGAGGTCGCGCTTCTGCGAGTCGGTCAGGTCCGGGGCGGGCGGGACGAACTTGGATCCGGTCCGGCTCGACGGGAGGTCGTCGCCGGCAAGCGATTCGAAGCGCATCGGCGGCTCGTCCGATGGCGCCGATGCCTCGGGTGCCGGGTGGATCCTCGTCTGCGCGGGCACCGCGGCCTGCGGCGCCGCAAGGGGCGCGGCACCTCCGCGGGTGGCGATGACCGTGACCACGATGCGTCCTTCGAGCGCGGGGTCGACCGCGGATCCGGTGACGACCTGCGCGTGCTCGCAGAGGCGCTGGAACTGGTCCTGCACCTCCTGCAGCTCGTCGAATCGCAGGTCGTTGCCGCCCGCGACCGCGAGCAGCGCCGCATCGGCGTCCACGAGCATCTGCTCCGCTTGGAGGAAGGGATGCGTCCGCAGTTTCTCGACCGCTTCACGGGCGCGGGCCGGACCGCGGGCCTCGACCGCCGCGAACACGCTCTCGGCATGGCGTCCGCGGAGCAGGCGCTCGAGGTCGGCGAACCCGAGCGGGTTCATCGAAGGCCTGTGCAGCAGCCGCCAGAGGCTCGCGACGCTCTGCGCGACCATCACGTTCGCGGCGTCGAAGACCTCGGTCACGAGGGTCCGGTCGTCGAGCATCGCGGCGACGCCCTGGTTGGGCACGCAGATCACGGCGTCGGACGCGGCGCGCAAGGCCTGCAGGCCCTCGGAAGCGTTGGAATGGCGCAGCGGTCCCTCGTAGCGGAACGGCAGCACGGCGATGCCGAGCACGAGCGATCCCGCCTCCCGGGCGACGCGCGCGAGCACCGCCGCCGCGCCGCCGCCGATGCCGCCGCCGATGCCGGCGACGATGCAGACCAGTCGGACGCCTTCGACGACCTGCCTCAACCGGGTGACATCCTGCTCGGCGGACTGCGCGCCGCGGGCGAGGTCGTTGCCGCAGCCTTCGCCGCGGGTCAGGCGCGCGCCGATGGTGGTGTTCTCCGTGCGCTGCAGCCGTCCGAGCGCGGTCGAGTCGGTGTCCACCGCGGCGAACCGCGCGCCGTCGAGGCCGGCCGCGGCGAGCAGCTCGGCAATCGCGCCGCCGGCCCGGCCGACGCCGACCACGAGGAAGCCCGTCCTCGGCGCGGGCGCGGGCGCGGTTTCGGCGGAGATGTCAGGACCGGTCGGGTTGTCCATGGCGGGGTGGTGTCCGGGGTTCAACGGCGGAAAAGGCTCTGCAAGGTCGACTTCAGGTCGAAGCGGCTGCGGCTGCGGCTCTGGAGACGCATCGCGCCGTAGCGGACGAGCCCGATGGCGACGGCGAACTCGGGGTTGGCGAGCACGTCGGCCGGGCCGGAGACGTTGTGGGTGTGGGCGCGGCCGACCGGCATCTCGAAGACACGTTCGACCAGCGTCTCGATGCCCCGCGCCCGCGCGCCGCCGCCGCAGAGGACCACCCCTGCACGGGCATGCCCGAAGGCGTCGGACTTCGCGAGGTCGCGGGCCACGAGGTCGAGCGTCTCCTCGATCCGCAGCGACATGATGCGGTGGAGGTTCTCGATGCTGACGGTCCTGGGCGTCAGGCCGGTCTCGCCGGGGATGGTGTGCGTCGCGCCTTTCAGCGCCGGATCATACACCGCGCAGCCGTGCTCGATCTTCAGGCGCTCCGCTTGGTCGATGGGGATGCGCAGGCCGCAGGCGAGGTCGTTCGAGACGTGGTCGCCGCCCACGGCGAGGACGCCGGAATGGCGCAGCACGCCGCCGTGGAAGAAGGCGTACTCGGTCGTGCCCGCGCCGAGGTCGAGCAACACGACGCCTTGTTGCTTCTGCTCGGGCGTGAGCACGGCGAGCGAGGAGGCGAGGCCGTTGAAGACGGGTTTCACCACCGCGACCTGCATCCCCTGCACGACGCGCCGGGCCGTCTCGATGCGCGACGTCCGCCCTTGGATCACATGGACGCTCGCCTCCAGCACGCCGCCGACCAGGCCGACCGGGTTCTCGATGCCGGTGCGGTCGTCCACCTTGTAGTCCTGCCGGATGCTGTCGATCACCTCGTGCTCGGCGGGGCAGTTGAACTGCTTGGCGTTGCCGACCGCGTCCGCGACGTCCTCCGGCGAGATGGTGCGGTCGAACGAGGCGATGGGATGCACGCCGCGGCTATCGAGGCACCGGATGTGGTTGCCGGTGATGCCGAGATAGACCTCCTGGATCTCGACGTTGGCCTGCTGCTCGGCCTCGGCGAGGGCGGTGCGGACGTCCTCGGCCGCCTTGGTCGTGTCGGTGATCTCGCCCTTGCGGACGCCGCGCGACGTGCACTGGCCGATGCCGAGGATGGTCAGCTCGCCTTTCGCGCCGGCTTCGCCGACGGCTGCGCAGATCTTGTGGGTGCCGATCTCTAGACCGACGATGACTTGGCCGGGATCAAACATGGCGACGGGAGGGTCTGCGCTTGGGGAGCGCGGGTTTCAGGGAAGGGGCTGCGGCCGCGGGCGCGGCGGCCTCGAGCCAGCGGAGCGGCGGGTTGCCGCGGACGCTGAGGTCGAGCGTGCCGATGGAGAACTGCGCCTCGGGCCGCGTCTTCCTGGCCTCCAGCGTGAGTTCGGCGGCGCGGTCGTGGACGGCGCGCCATTCGCGGAGCTGCCGGTCCAGGTCGTCCGGTGTGAGGGTCACCTGCGATCCCTGGGGAGTGAGCGCGGTCAGCACGCCCTGCTGGGAGACATCCACCGAGACGATCTCGGTGACGGCGGCGACCGGCGAGGCGTCGAAGACCGTCAAGAGAGCGAGCGCCGAGAGGACGAGCGGGTTGGTGACCGCTTGGCCGGCCGAGAAGCCCGGTGACTTCAGGCCGGTCAAGGTCGGCAACGCCGCCTCGCCGGCGATGATCCCTTCCGGAGCGCGGCCGGTCTCGAACGGCAGCAGCACGTGCCCGGAATCGTCGAGCAGGTAGCAAGCCTGCATGCCGCCGATCGCCGGCAGCAGCACGCGGGCGACCGGGACGCGCTCGCGGACCGAGATGCGCAGCGTGTCCGGATACTCGAGCGCCACCGTCGCGGCCTCGATGCGCGGATGCCGCAGCAGCCTTTGCCGCATCGCGAAGACGTCGATGGTCATGACGTTCCGGCCCGGTTGGACACCGGCGAGACGGCTGATCTCGCCCTCGGTCAGCACGCCGTCGCGCGTCACGGCGATCTTGCGCAGCGCCAGCGATCCGACCTGGTAGAGCCAGTGCTCTTTGGCGAAGCGCAGCGCGAAGCCGCTGCCGACGACGAGGCCGCCAATCACCAGCGCGAAGACCAACGGCTTCGACCACCAACGTCCGCGGCGGCGTCCGCCCGTCGTGTCCCCGGTCTCTGCGAAGAGCGCGACCCCGGTGTCGCGTCGCCGGTTGCGTGTCGAGCGTCGGAAGAGGTTGGACATAGCAGGGTCAGTCGGGGCGTCCGGACCGGAGCGCGAGATCCACCATGCGCTGGCAGAGCTCGGCGAAACCGATCCCGGCAGCGGCGGCGGCCTTCGGCAGGAGGCTGGTCTCGGTCATGCCGGGAAGCGTGTTCACCTCGAGCACCACCGGTGAACCGTCGTCGCGGACCATCACGTCGACGCGGCCGTAGTCGCGTCCGCCGACCGAGCGGAAGGCCCCGAGGGCGGCTTCCTGGATGCGCGCGGTCGTCGCCGCATCGAACGGCGCGGGGCAGAGATATTCCGTGCGGCCGGCGGTGTATTTGTTCGTGTAGTCGTAGGCGCCCTGCTTCGGCCGGACCTCGACGACCGGCAACGCCTGGCCGTCGAGGATCCCCACGGTGGTCTCTCGCCCGACGATCCGCTTTTCCATCACGACCTCGCCGCCGAAGCGCAGCGATTCGGCGAGCGCGCGCGGGAAATCTGCGGTCGCGTCCACGAACTGCAGGCCCACGCTGCTGCCTTGGCGCGTCGGCTTGAGCACGACCGGCGGCTGCCAGCCTTCCGGCCACGCGGCGTCGGCGGAGTTGAAGACCAAGAAGTCAGGCGTGGGCACTCCGGCCGAAATGCACCGGCGCTTGGTCACGACCTTGTCGAAGGCGAACAGGCTCGCGGCCACGCCGCACCCGGTGTACGGCACGCCAAGCTGCTCCAGCTCGGCCTGCACGGTGCCGTCTTCGCCGTAGGTCCCGTGCAACGCCAGCACGGCGACGTCGATTCCTTCGGGAAGCTTCAGCGCGCCGGGCAACGGATCGACTTCGTGGACGACATGGCCGAGCGAGCGCAGCGCCTTGGCCATCGCGGCACCGGAGCGCAGCGAGACCTCGCGTTCGGCCGAAGGTCCGCCGAGCAGCACCGCGATGATGAGGGGGCGTGACATGGTCAATCCTCGCCGACGATCTCCACCTCGGTCTCCAGTTCGACGCCGCGGGCTTCGCGGGCGCGGGCCTGGACGACCTCGATGAGGTCGAGCACGTCGCGCGCGGTGGCGCCGCCGAGGTTCACGAAGAAGTTCGCGTGGACGTCGCTCACCATCGCCGCGCCGACGCGCGTGCCCTTCAGGCCGAGCTCGTCGATCAGCTTGCCCGCGGGAAGCGTCGGCGACGGGTTCTTGAAGGTGCAGCCGGCGCTCGGTTGGACCGGTTGGGAATCCCACCGTTTACGGCTGTAGGCGTCCATGGTCGCCTTCACCGCCTCGGCGTCCGCCGGCACGGCGCGGAGCAGCGCGCCGATGGCGATGGCCTCCTTGAGCAGCGGGCAGGAGCGGTAGGTGACCGGGACCTCGGCGGCCGGGACGTCGTGGACCTCGCCGTCGCGCGTGGCGTAGCGGAGGCGTTCGACGACGTCGAAGGTCCATGATTTCATCGCGCCGGCGTTCATCCGGAGAGCGCCGCCGAGCGAGCCCGGGATGCCTTCCAAGAACTCGAGCCCACCGAGTCCCGCGCGGCGGGCCTCGGTGGCGATGAGCTTCAGCTTGGCGCCGGCGCCGGCCTGGATGTGTCCGTCCTGCACCTCGACCGCGGCGAAGACGGTGTGCGCGAGCGAGACCACGACACCGCGGATGCCGCCGTCGCGCACGAGCAGGTTCGAGCCGCGGCCGAGCACGAAGAGCGGCACGCCGGTCTGCGAGCAGATCTCCAGCACGGTGCGGAGCGCGTGCTCGGAATCGGGTTCGACGAAGATGTCTGCCGGGCCGCCGACGCGCAGCGTGGTGCGGCGCGCGAGCGGTTCCGAGCGACGGAGAAGCGTCTCCAACGGGAGCGCGCCCTGGAGGTCCTCGTACGCGTCGATCACCCGGATCGCCAGCTCGGCGGAGGATTCGGCGGTGCTGGTCGGCGTGAACGGCGCGAGCGCGAGCTTGGTCATGCGACGGCCTCCTTGGGCGCGTGGGTCCGGACCTTCACCGGGACGGGCCGCGAAGGGACCGGCGCGTGGAATTGCGATGTGAGCGCCAGGATCCGTCCGGCGATCTCCGAAGCCGCGTCCGGCGCGTGCAGACGGGTCGCGGCGGCGGCCATCGCCTCGCGGCGCGCCGTGTCTGCGAGGAGTTCGCGGACCGCGGCGGCGAGATGCTCCGGCGTCGTGCGGCCTTGGACAAGAGTCTGGGCGGCACCGTTGGAGGTGAAGGCGGCGGCGTTGTGCGATTGATGGTCGTCGATCGCGACAGGGTAGGGGACGAGCAACGACGGAACGCCCATCGCCGCCAGTTCCGCGAGCGACGAAGCGCCGCTGCGGCTGACCGCGAGCGTTGCCGCGCCGAGCAGGAGTTCCATCTCGGAGAAGAACGGCCGGACGCGCGCGCGGCGGCCGAGCGGGGCGTAGGCCGCCTTCACGGCCTCAAGGCCCGAGGTGCCGGTGAGGTGGAAGAACTGGAGGTCCGGTACAGCGGCCGCGAGCCCGGGCAAGGCCGCGGTGACGAGCCGGTTCACGCCTTCGGCCCCTTGGCTGCCGCCCATGACGAGCAGCACCGGCTTGTCCGGATCGAGCCCGAGCGCCGAGCGCGCGCCGGCAGGATCCATCGCTGCGAACTGCGGCCTGACCGGCGTGCCGGACACGGTGACGCGCGGGTTCCACAGGCGGCCGGCGGTCTCCGGGAAGCCGACGAAACATTCGTCCACGACATGGGCGAGCCAGCGGTTGGCGCGGCCGGGGATGGTGTTCGATTCGTGAAGGAAGGCGACCGCGCCGGCGCGTTTCCCGGCGAGCACCGGCGGGGCGCTGGTGAAGCCGCCCATCGCGAGCACCGCGTGCGGCGGCGCATCGCGGAACGCGCGTCGGGCGGCGAGGAAGGAGCGGACGCCGGCGGCGGCGAAGGCGGGCAGGTTTCCGCCGGCGAGGCCGATCGCCGGCAGGGTGACGATCTCGAATTCGTCCGCGAGGCATTGGACTGCCTGCTGGTCGACGTCTTTCGGCGAGACGAGAAGGCTGACGTCGCAGCCGCGCGCGACGAGTTCTTGGCCGACCGCCAAGCCGGGGAACAGATGGCCGCCGGTGCCGCCGCACGCGATGGCGACACGGAACGATGGCCGGGCGGTGTTCATCCGGGCATATCGGTGTCGACGGTCCCGAACGGATCGCCGGCGACGCGGGTCCGCGACCCGGCCGGGATGCCTTGGCGCGCCACGCTCACGAGCAGCCCGGTGAGGCCCAGCATGAGCACGACGCCCGTGCCGCCGCGGCTGACGAACGGCAGCGGCATGCCCTTGTTGGGGAGCAGCGCGGTCACGACGCAGAGGTTGATGGCGGCCTGGGCGGCGATGACGAACGTGATGCCACCGGCGAGCAACATGCCGAAGGTGTCCGGCGCGGAATGGGTGACGCTCGCGCCGCAGACGAGGATCACCACGAACACGCCGACGACGCCGAGCGTGAACGGAAGGCCGAGCTCCTCGCCGATCACCGGGAAGATGAAATCCGTGTGCTGTTCGGGGATGTTGAACTTGTGCGCACCGCGGCCGAGCCCGGTGCCGGAGACGCCGCCCGCGCCCAGCGCGTAGAGCGATTCGTTGACCTGGAGGTTCCCGTCCCGGTCGACATCCTTCTTTTCGGCCTGCCTCGACATCGAATCGAGCCACGTGGTGACGCGCTTCTTCGCGTAGGGGCTCTGCGAGACGAGCGAGGCGAAGCCGACCGCGCAGACGGCGGCGGGGATGGCCACGTGCTGCCAGCGGACGCCGGCGACGAGCATGATGAGGAAGGTGACCAGGCCGAGCAGCGCCGCGGTGCCCTTGTCGGGCTCGACGATGATCAGCGCGACCGGCACGGCAGCGATGGCGGCCATGCCGAGCACGCCGGAGAGGAAGCTGCCCATCCGGTGCTGGAAGCGCGCCCCGAACCAGGCGAGGGCCACGACGAGCCCGAGTTTCGCGAACTCCGACGGCTGCGTGTGGAACAGCCAGCGCTGGGCGCCGTTCATGTTCTTGCCGAGCGGGGAAAGCGTGAGGGCGAGCAACAGCACGGTGACGCCGTAGACCGGCCAGGCGAAGCGTTCGAGCAGATGGTAATCGATGCGCGCCGCCAGCGCGAGGACCACGAACCCGATGAAGCAGGCGATGGCCTGCGTCTTTACCCAACTGTGCATCAGATGGTCGCTCTGCTTGAGCATGGTCGCGCTCGCCAGCATCGCCACGCTCAAGGCGACGAGCGCGCCGACGGCAAGGAGCAAGGTGGTGATGGTCCGGTTCATGGCGAGAGGGAGGGAGAAGCCAGGATCGCCGCGCATCGCCTTCCATCGGCGATGCGCGGCGCGTCCTGTCCGGTCAGCGGGGCGGCAGGGTCGTCGGCTGGGCCGGGCTCGCGGTCGGGGCCGGCTCGGCGGCGGCGGGCGCCGCGGCCTTCGCCGGGACCTTCAGCTTCTGGCCGACCTTGATGTCGTTTCCTTTGAGCCCGTTCGCGGCGCGGACGGCCTTGACCGAGGTACCGAACTTCTTGGCGATCTTGGTGAGGCTGTCGCCGCCCTTCACCGTGTACGAGACCGTCTCACCGGTCGTGCCCGATGCGGTGTCGGCGGCGGCGGCGTGCTCGGCCTTGGTGCCGTGCGCCTGGGCCGGGGCGCCGGCCCCCGCGGGGACCTGGATGACCTGGCCGACCTTGAGCTTGCCGAGGTCGACGTTCGCGTTGGCCTCCTTGAGAGCCTTCAGCGAGACCCCGTTCTTTTTGGCCACGTTGTAGGCGATGTCGCCCTTCTGGACCTTGTACTCGCCAGCGACGGCCCCGGCGGCGGCCGGTGCGTTCGCGACGGCCGGCGCAGGGGGCTCGACGACGGGCGGGATGGTGGCGACGGCGCCGAGCGCGGCGGGAGGCGCCGAGGTGGATGCGCCGAAGCCGCCGGGCAGGGCGGCGATGGCCCCGGCGTCGAGCGACGGGAAGTTGGTGTCGCCGGTGATCGGCGCCGGGTTGGACAGCGAGTCGGTGAGCGGCTTGGTCTCGTCCTTCTTCACCTCTTTGCTGCAGCCGAGGATCAGGAAGCCGCCGAGAACGAAGACGTGCAGGCCGACGATCAAAGCCGCGATCTGCAGGGACGAACGGCTCTTGGCTTGCTGCTCCAGCAGCGAGCCTTGGGGTGCGAGTGGGTTGGGAGTGCTCATGGTGTTGCGATGCCGGGACGCGGCTGGTTTCGAGGAATGGTTGGGAACGGGATGACGTCGCGACGGCCCCTCAAGCCGACACCACGCCAAATCGGGGCCACGCGGAGCGGGCAGGAAATGCGGCCTCCTCCACGCGAGAAGACCACAGCCCCGCCGCCGAGGCACGGCGTCGGGCCATGACCAAGGCGGACCGGGGCTGGAACAACGAGAGATTCGCACTGACCGCCAACGCCGGAACGGCCGGATGACGGACGGCGACCGGCGCCGTCCACGGACCTGATTAAAGCGCCGTGCGTCACCTGTGCAAGGGGCGAAACGAGCGGCACGCAGCCCGATCCGCGCAGGTCGGGGACCGGGCGCCTGCCGGCGAGGGGTGGGACGGTCCGGGAGATGGAGGCGGCGTGATGCATCAGCGTATCTTCATGGTGCTGAGCGCGACGACCGCGCAGAGCATCCCGGCGATGTAGAAGCGCGTCACGATCTTGGATTCCGGCCAGCCTTTCTTGCGGAAATGGTGGTGCAGCGGAGACATCAGGAAGATGCGGCGGCCGACGCCGTGGCGGCGCTTGGTGAACTTGAACCACCCCACCTGCAGCATGACGCTCAGCGCCTCGGCGACGAACACGCCTCCTGCGATGAAGAGCACGAAAGGCTGGTGGATGAGCACCGCCATGATCCCGAGCGCCCCGCCGAGCGCGAGCGATCCGGTGTCGCCCATGAAGACCTCCGCGGGATGGCAGTTGAACCACAAGAAGCCGAGGCACGCCCCGAGCATCGCGGCGCACACGACCGTCAGCTCCGACGCGCCGGACACGTGCGGCACGAGCAGGTACTTCGCGAACACCGCGTTGCCGGCGATGTAGGTCGTCACCAGGAACACGAGCGAGCAGATCAGCGTGAGCCCGATGGCGAGGCCGTCCATGCCGTCGCTCAGGTTCACCGAGTTGCTCGCCCCGACGATGGTGCAGACCGCGAGCAGAACGCCGATGATCGGCATCCCGACGAGGACGGGCGCCTTGAGGAAGGGGACCTGGACCTCGTCGATCAGCGCGGTCGTGGACGGCAGCTTCCAGAGATAGATGGCGATCACCGTGGCGAGGGTGAACTGCGTGTAGAGCTTCACACGGGACTTCGCCCCGTCCGAGCTCTGCTTCGTGACCTTGAGCCAGTCGTCGTAGAAGCCGAGGCCGGCGAGCACGACCATCGAGAGCGCGGTCAGCAGCACGAGGGGGTTCCACTGCGCCCAGAGCAGGACGGTGAGGTCGAGCACGAGCACGATGAGGATCCCGCCCATCGTCGGCGTTCCGCGTTTAGCGGTGTCCGCCGCCGCCGCCGCCGCGTCCGCCGTGCCCTCTTTGACGTCCTTCGGCCGGTAGTCCTGCCGGAACTTGAGCTCGCGCAGCCAGGCGATCATCCGCGGCCCGAGCCACATCGACAGCAGCAGCGCCGTCACGGCGGCGCCCGCGCTGCGGAAGGTGACGTATTTGAACACCGTCCAAGGTGCGTACGGCAGGAGTTCTGAGAGGCGGTACAACATGGGTCAGGCCGCCTCCTTCCATGCGGGGCGCAGTTCGAGTTGTGCCCGCAACGCCTCGACCATCCGCTCCAGGCGCGCCGACCGGGAGGCCTTCACCAGGACCGAATCGCCCGCCTGCAGGAAGTGCAGGACGGCCGGGGCCGCCGCTTCCAACGTGGCGAAGGCGGCCGCGCGGCCGGATCCGGCGGCGGCCGCGGTGACCGGTGCCATGTCGCCGATGGCGAACACCGCGTCGATCCCGAGCCGGGCCGCCGCTCGTCCGACCTCCGCATGCGCGTCCTCGGTATGGCGGCCCAGTTCCGCCATGTCACCGAGCACCGCCACACGGCGGCCCATGCACGGGAGGTCGGCGAGCGTCTGCAACGCGGCGAGCACCGAGTCGGCGTTCGCGTTGTAGGTGTCGTCGAGGATCCTCACGCCGCCGGCGAGGCGGGTCGTGAGGCGTTGTCGTACCGGGGAAAGACCCGCCAGGCCGTCGCGGGCGTCGCTAGGCGACAGACCCAGCTCACAGGCGACCGCCAGTCCTAACTGCGCGTTGGGGACTGAATGACGGCCTGGCAAAGATATCTCGTGGACGCCGCACCACTCGGGGCGCGGGGCGGTCACGTGGAACGTCGTGCGTTCCCAAGTCATCGAGCGCACCTCGGCGCGCCAGTCGTCCTGCGCGCCGTGCCCGACGGTCACGACCCGCGCCCGCGTCCGGGACGCGATCAGGCGATGGAAGGCGCAGGCTCCGTTGATCACGAGCACGCCGCCGTCCGCGGCGGAGGGCAGCAGCTCCGCGAGCGCGCCCTCCTCGGCGACGACCCCGGCGAGGTCGCCGAAGTGCTCCAGATGCTCGCGGCCGATGCTGGTGATGACGCCGATCCTCGGTGCCATCATCCTCACGAGCGGCGCGAATTCTCCCGGATGGTTCGTGCCGGCCTCGAGCACCGCGGCGCGGTGGCCGGCATCGAGACGGAACAACGTCGCGGGCACGCCCACGTCGTTGTTGAAGCTCGCCTCGCTCTTCAGCACGGAGAACCGCCTCCCGAGCAGCGCCGCGATGATCTCCTTGGTGGTCGTCTTCCCGTTCGATCCACCGACGCAGACCACCGGGATGTCGAACTGCCGCCGATACGCCGCCGCCATCCGGCCGTACGCGGCCTTGGTGTCGACGACGACGACGACCGCCAATCCCGCGGGGACCTTCCCCAGCTGGTCCCGGGAGACCACCGCGGCGGTCGCGCCGCGCGCGGCGACCTCCGCCAAGAAATCGTGCGCGTCGAACCGGTCGCCCTTCAACGCGACGAACAGGTCGCCGTGGCGCACCTCGCGCGAATCGGTCACGACCCGCAGCACGACCGTGCCGGGCGCGGCTCCGCGGAGCCCGCCATCGGCCGCGTCCGTGAAGAAGTTGAGCGGGAAGGGGGTCATGCTACCGCATCGTGAAGGAGGCGTTGACCACCGCGGTGACGGTCTTCTCGCGGCTCGTGATGTCGTTGTGGCCGTCCCAGCTGGAGTCCGTCGAATAGAGGGGCGTGATCTGGAAGACGCCCATGCGGGCGGACCGCAGCCCGCGGATCCTCCGTCCGCCTTGGCCGGAGATCTGGTCGGCGCGCGCCCGCGCGTCCTGGGTCGCCTCGGCGAGCATCTCCACCTTCGTCTCGCCCGCTTTGGTGTAGATGAACTCCGGCGCGGAGGGCGTGAGCATCACGCCCTGTTCCACGAGGTCCACCGAATCGCGGTCGATCTTGATCACGCGTTCCACGTCGGCGGAGCGGACCTCGACCTTCTGCTCCAGCTTGTAGGCGACGACCCGTTGCGTGGTGGTCTCCTCGTCGCCGGTCCGCTGCTTCTCCTGGCCGCTGACCTCGGCGATGGCGATCGGGTTGAAGGCGTGGTTCGTGACTCCGGCGGCGAGGAGGAAGGCGCTGAGCTTCTCGCGGTCCACCTTCAGCAGGCGCTGCGCTTCGAGCAGCGACGGAGCGGTCACGTTGAAGGCCGCGCGCCAGACGATGAAATCGGCGGCGACATTGCGGCGGGCCGAGCCGGTGACGGTGACGGAATCGGAGTCGGCGACCTTCAGCCAAGCGCGCGTGAACAGGCTCGCCGAGAGCACGAGGGCCACGGCCAGGAAAAGACCGGCGACGAGGCCGAGCAGATGCGGGCGGGAGCGTTCGGCGGGTTGGGGATCGGTGGCGGGCATCGTGGATCCTCAGAGCATCGCGAGCAGGCAGAAGGCGCAGAGCAGGACCTTGGCGGCGAACTCCCAGTTCAGGTGGTCGGTGATGGTCATGATGGTGGGTGGATCTGTTCTTTGACGTGGTTCACTCGTCGTCGGCCGCGGTGCGGTGTCCGCAGGCCGCCAAAGCAGCGGCAGCGGTCCGGCGGTCGTCGCACGGGAGCACCGAGCCGCCGATCTCCTGGGACCGGCGATGCCCCTTGCCGGCGATGACGACGATGTCGTCCGGCCCGGCGACGCGGACCGCGGCCCGGATGGCCCGGGTGCGATCGGGCTCGAAGATGAAGCGGGACGCGGGAGCGGCGCTCGTCATCTGCGCGCTCAACGCGGAGACCGAGGCGAGCCGAGGATCGTCGGTGGTCACGAACACGCGGTCCGCCGCGGCCGCGGTCCGGCCGAGCTCGACGCGTCCGCCGGTCGAAAGTTCCGCGGGGGCGCCGGTGACGAGGACCACCCGGCCGCGGGCCAGCGTCCGGGCGTCGGCGAGGACTTCGGCCAATTCCGCGGCGCCCCGGGCGGCATCGACGAAGACCGCGAAGGGTTGTCCGGCGTGGACGGGCTCCATGAAGCCCGGCGTGGTCCGGAGCCGGGCTATGCCGGCCAGGATCTGCGCCCGGGACAGGCCGGCAGCACGGGCATATCCGAGCGCGTCGCGCAGCGCGACGGCGTTGCCCCGGCCGGCGAGCGGCGCGAGGAGCGATCCGTCGTCCTGCGGCAGACGGAGCCCGCGCCAGGTGAGGACGGTGCCGTCAGGCAAAGGCTCTTGGGCGGTCCCGGCGGAACGCTTGACCCAGAGGATTCCCGGCAGATTGACCGAAGCGGCCTCAGTCAGCTCGACGACCGCCGCGGTGCCGCCGGCTTTCACATGTTGGGCGAGCAGACCGTGCAGCTCCATCGCATCGAGGCCTGAGACGGGACGGGGCATCACCCGTCCGCCGCTCGTGCATCCGAGCTCGTCGAGCTGGGCGACCTCGTGGCCCCCGGCGCGGAGCAGTTGCGCGAGGATCGCGACGACGTTCGAGGCGTGGCGGCGCGTGCCGTTCCCGGGGGAGGACGCCGCGAGGATCCCGAAGAGCGCGAGCCGGCCGGCCGGCTGGCCGTGGAGCACCGCGGCCGCTTCCGCATAGGCGGTCCGGACATCGGCCACCTCGACCCGTGGAAACCGTGGCGGCAGCGCGGTGGACGCTTCGCAGATGACCGCGGCCGCGCCACGTTCCGCCGCGGCGAAGGCCTGGTAGGGGTTCCTTCGGAGCGCGTCCGGCAGCGCGAAGAACACCATCCCCGTGGTCACCTGCCGCGCGTCGGGCGTCATGCCTTCGAACAGACAGTCACCCGCGCCGCGCGTGGTGATGCGCGCGTTGGTCAGCTTGTCGGTGAGGGCGGCGAGGAGCATGGGTCAGCGGCGGGCGGCGATCCGGGAACCGTTCCCGGCGGGCAGGGCGAAGGCGGTCTCGTTGGTGCGGGCCTTGGGCTGCAGGGCGAGGTAGCTCGCGAGCTCTTGGCCGATCCGCGAGAAGATCGGCGCGCAGGCCTTGCCGCCATAGTAGCCCTTGCCGGCCGTGGCCGGTTCGTCGGCGGTGATCATGATGCAGACCTCGGGGTCGTCCGACGGGAAGAACCCGACGAAGGACGCATAGAAGTGCTTGGCGGAATACTGTCGCGTCTCGGGGTCGACCTTCTTGGTCGTCCCGGTCTTGCCGGCGACATCGAAGT
>JBBRQL010000063.1:0-17910 GCA_038226425.1 Verrucomicrobiota bacterium | reverse complement strand
TGCGGCTGGTGCGGCGCGAGACGATGACGGCGATGCGGCTGGCGGATCGCGCGTTCGGCTGGAACGTGGAGATGCAGGTGCGGGCGCTGGAGCTCGGCTGCCGGATCGTCGAGCTGCCGATCGGCTACCATCCCCGCACGGCCGGCGAATCGAAGATCTCCGGCAGTTGGCTTGGCGCGCTCCGCGCCGGTCCGGGCATCCTCGCGATGACCGCGCGTCTGTTGTTATGGCGCCTGGGATCCGGCCGTCGGTCGCGGGCCGATGCCGCTGCGCGCACGCAGCAGGAATGGACCCTGCGGGCCGGTTGACCATGATTGTCGCGTGCGACCCGCCGGCGAGCCATCCACAGCGCCCAGACCCTCGGGCTGGCCCGTCCATCTGGCCGGCCTCGTGAGTTGTGCCGTTTGGGCCGCCGTCGCGTGGCGCAGCCAGGACGACGACGATCCGGGTAAGCTGGTCTGGTGGCTCGCGGCGCAGGGCGTCGGTTGGCTGATGCTGGCCGCCGTGGCGTTTCTGGGCCGTGGCGGGCTAGGCCGGCCGGCTGTCCTCGGTTGGGCCTTGTGCTTCCGGCTTTGCGGCCTTTTCGCGGAACCGGTGCTGGAGGACGACCACTTCCGCTTCTTGTGGGACGGACGCGTTTTCGCGCAGAGCGGTGACCCGTATGCCCGCGCGCCCGCCGCTTCGTTCCAGGACCCGGCGTTGCCGGTGGAGTTCCAGCGCATCCTCGACCAGGTCAACCATCCCCACGTGCCGACGGTCTACGGGCCGGTCTGCCAACTGGGTTTCTTGCTGGGCCATCAGGTCGCGCCCGGGCGGCTGTGGCCATGGAAGCTGCTGCTGCTGGCGGCGGAGATCGCGGTCGTGCTGGCCTTGCGCCGACGGCTGACGGACCGGTGCCTGCTGCTGCTCGCATGGTGTCCGCTCGCGGTGGCGGAGACGGCGTTCAACGTCCATCCCGACGCGCTCGGCGTCGCGCTGCTCGTGCTCGCGGGGACCGTGCGTCAGCCGTGGCTGGCCGGGGTGCTGGCAGCGGCGAGCGGCGGCGCGAAGGTGTTCGGCTGGCTGCTCGCGCCGTTCCTGCTCGCGCGGCGCGGCCGGGCGGGCTGGGTCGCGTTCGTTTTGACGCTTGCGGCGCTCTATCTGCCGTTCCTCCAGGATGGCGGAAGGGCGGAGTTCGCGGGGTTGAGCGCGATGGCGACGGGCTGGGAATTCAACTCGTCCGTCCACGCCGTCGTCAGCGCGGTGCTGGGACCAACCGCGGCCCGCGGCGTGTGCCTCGTGGCGTTCGCGGCCGTGTGGCTCGCGGTCTGGAGGCGATGGAGGAAACGGTCGGTCGGAACGGTAGCGCCGCCCGATACCGCGCTGCCTGGCGGCCCGGTGTTCGGGGCGTTCTTCCTGCTCTCGGCGACCGTGAACCCGTGGTATCTGCTCTGGCTTTGGCCATTCGTCGCGCTGCGGCCGACGTGGACCGGCCTCACGGCGCTGGCCGCGGTGAGCCTCAGCTATTGCACCGGACAAAACCTCGGCCTCGCCGGGCTTGGCCCGTCCGACCATCCGGTGTGGGTGCGGCCGGTGGAGTTCGGGTTGCTCGGCTTGGCGGCGCTGGTCGACATGCGGAGGGCGCGTCCAGAGCCTGTTTGAAACGTCCGCCTGCCTCAGCAACCCGGAGAGTTGCCAGCGATTAGCCGGGGTCGAGGAGCGCGGAGCGCGACGACACCCCCGGTCACCTGTCCCCATCCGAAGCATCCCGGAGGGATGCCAGCAACATGCCCAAGCTGCCGGCGGGCTGCTGGCACCCTTCCCGGGTGCGGTCCCTCGGGGCTGCGTTTCCGGGGGTGTCGCTGCGCTTACCCCGGCTAATGGCTGTCAACCCTCCGGGTCGAGATGTTGAGATCCGCACCGCTCGCAACTCTTCCTTCCAGGATCCGGATCCGCAGCGGCTTGTCCAGCGGCTCTGCTTTCTCAAACAAGCTCTCAACCGGAACCCTGCAGATGGAACAGAAGCCAACGAAGGGAACAGAGAGCGGGGAGGGGAAAATTGAACTGCGGGTCAAAAAGGGAAAGACCACCAAAGGCTGGCGGCAGTGCGCGTCCGCAAAGGCCTGGGTCGCCCCTGCTGGTCGCTTCGTTTCCTTCGTTCCCTTCTGCTCAAAAAAATGGTTCCGGCTAAAGCCGAGTCGACGGACAAGATCTCCTTCACCCGGCCCGTTCCGGCGGGGCTTGAACGGAGCAGGCCGGAATCCGCATGAACACGGTCGGGCAGGAGGAACCGCCACCGCCCGTGTCCATCGCCGGATCCCGGCCCGCCAAGACTTTGCCGAATGGGCGACCGTTACTTTCTCAGCTGGAATGGGAACGTGACGGCGAACCCGAGCACGAACTTCTCCCCGGTGTTCCGGCCGGCGACCTTCTGCGCGACGGTGAACTGGTAGGTCCGCCCGCCTTGGTCCGTGTAGCCGAGCCCGCCTTCGACGAGCTGCGCGATCTCGCGCGTCTGCGGGAAGCCATAGGTCGTGCCGAAGCCCGGTCCGCCGATGTCGCCGCCGCTCAGCCCCTGGTTGTGGCGATAGGCGAAGCTGAGCGAGAACCCGCCGATCCGCTGGAAGATCCCCGCGGAGCCGAACAAATCCTCGGGCACGCCTTCCGCGCGATGGCGGAAACCGAGATCGCCGAACATGCCGAAGCCCGAGTCCCCGAACTGCTTGCCGAAGAGCAGCGACGTCTCCACGCCAGAGGCGCCGTTGCCCACGTTGAGCGGGGCGGCGTAGGTCACTTCGTAGGAGCCTTCGATGATGCCGCCGACCCGCAGCGACAGCGTGGGCATCCACGCGCTGTCCGAGCGATGTTCGTCCACCAGCCGGTAGCGCAGGCCGAACGTGGTGTCCGCGATGCCGTCCACGGACGTGCGGCCGAAGCCGGCGAAGCTCCCGGTGTCGGCCCGGACGTAGCCGAACGTGAGGTCCGCCGCGAAGTCCTCCGAGATGCCGTATTCGGTGCTCAGGTTGGCGGCATGCTGGGTCCACTTGGCCCCGTTGTCCTTGAGGGCGGTGACCACCTGCTTGCCGACAAGGAACTTGTCATAGGTGAAGTAGGTGTAGTTGGGCGTGAGCAGCAGCTCGCCGGGGGCGGGCAGCCAGGCGGACTGGGCGTGGGCGGCGGACGCGGTCAGCGCGAGCGCGGCGGCGGTCGAGGCAAAATATTTCATGGGATGTCGCGAGCAGGTTCGATGGGTCGTGCGCGGTGCTTCACTTCTTTGTTGCGTGACGTTCACCCACGAAATGTTCGAGGGCGTCGAGCTGGGTGTCGGTCAGCTTTCCTGCCAAGGCGGGCAGGTTCTTCTTGGCTGCGACCGCTGCCGGCAATCGGTCCTGCAGGGCTTGGAGGCGCGGCTTCTGCGCTGCCATGTCGGAGGTCGCGGTGAGGGCTTCCTTGCCGTTGAAGACGCGTTGTCCGAGCGCGAACTTTTCGCGGGCCGGATCAGCGGCCTTCGCGGAGCCCGCGGGCACCCGGGGAGGGCGTTGGGAATAACTGCCGGAAGCGAGGCAGATCGGCATCGGGGCCAACAATGCGCCGGCCAGCACGAGCAACAGCGGGGTCGGGGTACGTTTCATCTGGGTGGGGGATCAGTTTTTTTGGCGTGATGGATACGCCAAGGGTTACGAGCGGTTCCCCGTCGGGATATTCCAGGATATCTAAAAAATCGGATCCATGGACTCGCCAGCCCTGAAGACCGGGGAGTCCGGTTCCGCGCTGTCGCGGCACAGTCTGATCGTGGGACTGCGGATCGGGCCGAGGCGTCGAGGACTGCGGCGCGGTCCGGAACCCGTGTGGCGCGGGCTCGAGGACTAGCCAGAAGATTGCCGCTGGGGCTTTTCAGAACAGCCGACGAGGGCAACCGGCACACGCCGCGCCGACGAACGCCGCATCGCCGGTGGAGCCGAAAGAACCTCGGTCCGCCGCTCGGCGCGTTGATCACGGCATTGCGCACGCTTGCTACCGACTGCGCCTCGGAGGAATCCGCCCAGGTCACGGACCGGAGCCGGGAGGGAGCGCGGGTGGGCCGCCCGCGCTCCTGTCGGGTTCATGGGGAGGATCACCCGGTGAACCCGACCAGGTCGGTGGACATGAGAGCAGCAACTCGTCGCCGATCGGTCTCGCTTGCGACGATGCCGAGGCACCGAGGATCGCCGCGGCATCGTCATGTCCGGACGCGATCGCTGTCACCCAGCGACACGCCCACCCGGCGGGCGGAGGGTTGCGCGAAGATTTTCCGAACCATTCTGCCGTCCCGTGCGTTGTACCGGTCAGACCGATGACATGGCCGTTCACCATCACCGACGAACAAGCGATGTGGCGCGTGCAGAACTCGGACGACCACGCCGCCTTCGCGCGCCTCGTCGAGCGCTGGGAGACGCCCATCCAGCGCCTCTGCGCGCGGATGACCGGCGACCTGCACCGCGCCGAGGACCTCGCACAAGAAGCCTTCGCCCGGGTCTTCGCCAAGCGCCATGCGTACGAACCGACCGGCAAGTTCTCCACCTGGCTCTGGCGCATCGCGCTGAACCTCTGCCGGGACGAGCTTCGTCGTTGGCAGCGGCGACCCGAGCTCGCCCTGGACGACAGCGAGCACGGAGAGGGCGGATCCGCTGAGTTGGCGGGCACGACACCGTCGCCCGACCAGGCGGTCGCCGCCTTGGAACAGGCCGAGGTCGTCCGGCGCGCGTTGCTCAAGCTGCCCGAGCATTATCGCACCGTCGTCGTGCTGCGGCATTACGAAGGACTGAAGTTCGGCGAGATCGCCGAAGTGCTGGGCATCCCCGACGGCACCGTGAAATCCCGCATGAACGAAGGCCTGTCGCGCCTCGCCGTGCTGCTCCGCGACTGGCAGGCCGCCAACGGCTGAGCACCCACCGATCTCCATCTCCCCTTCACCCTCTCCACCATGAACCACCCCGCTCCCGAGACTTGGATGGCGTTCCTCTACGCAGAGCTTCCCGCTGCGGCCCGCGAGGATTGCGAGGCGCACCTGCACGTGTGCCCGGGCTGCCGGTCCTCCGTGGAGACGTGGCGGGCGACCATGACGACACTCGACGCGGACCACGCGACGTTGAAGCTGCCGCGGCGGCGACCAGCGACCGTGGCGTGGCGGCCGGTTCTGCGCTGGGCGCTCGCCGCCTCGGTCGTGCTCGCCGCCGGGTTCCTGGCCGGTCGCTCGACCGGTCCTAGCCGCGACGATGTGAAGCGCGAGGTCGCCGCGGCCCGCGAGCAGATCACCGCCGAGCTGGCGAAACGCCACGAGACCGACCTGCAGGCCTTGGGCGCCGCGACCTTGACCGCCGCCGCCACGGACAACCGCCGGTTCTTCGCCGACTTCACCCGCCAGCTCAACCAAGCTCGCAGCGAGGAACGCCGCGATCTCCTCGGGGCTCTCCAGTCCTACGAGGACCGCCGCGTGATGGATTACGCCGAGCTGCGCGACGGATTGAAGCTGCTCGCGCGCAAGACCGGCACCGGGTTCCGCCAGACCGAGGACCAGCTGACCCTGCTCGCCAACTATCTGCCCGCCGATGACGCGGCGCCCTCTTCATCGAACCTGAAGGACACCCCACAGCCAGCGAACCCCATAAAGATACCATGAACACATCCTCTGCATCGCGGCTCATGCGCCGCTCCGCCGTCCTGCTGGCGTTGGCCGTCACCGCGGCTCCGTTGTACGCCCGTCAGGCGCCGGACGCGTTTCCGGCGTCGCCCGCGACACCGACCGCGTTGGCCGACCGGCCCGGACGCCCTGAACGTACCGAACCGCCTGAGCCGCCTGAGCCGGTCGATCCGTCGGACGTGTCCGGCGGCGCCGATGTCGCACCGCGGATCCATGCCGAGATGGCGCGAGCGCAGGCCGACATTGCCAGGGCCGCGCGGCAGGCCAAACGTCACTTCGAGGAGATCCGCGTCGGGTTCTCCGGCGCGCAGAGCGACCGCCAACTGGTGCTGCCTGCGGACGACGCGTCCTCCGAGAGCGTCACCGCGCTCCGTGAAGAACTGGCCATCATGGCCCGGCTCTTCGCCAAGGCGGCCGATCCGGAGAACGGGAAACGCAGCGCGTTCCGAGTCGATCTCTGGCAGTTCGGGCTCGGAAAGGGCCGCGACCTCGATGCGCTCTATCTCGACGGTTACGGCGCGGTCTTCTTGCTCGCCGTTGATTTCCCGCTCGTCGAGGCGCCCAAGGCCGCGGAGAAGAAAGATGCCGCGAAGGCCGACAAGGATGCCGCATGGGAGCAGGCCCGTCGCGAACTGTCCGGCAAGGATGGCGATCTGGCCGGCGACCTCGAGCGCGACGACGATCCGGAACCCGCGAGGTACGACGCCGACAAAGTCGCCGGCCTCCGCAAGCGCATCGCCGAGACCTTCCGCCATGCGGCGAACCTCAAGTCGGTCAAGGCCGGCGAGCTGGTCGTCGTGCAGATCACGGGGAAGGCGACAAGGGCATCGAATGGATCGGCCAGGATCGATCTGAACACGGGCATCCCGAGCAACCGCCCCCAGGGTATGGATCCGGTGCTCGCCCGACGCTACGGCCTTGACACCGCGCCCACGATGTCTTCGACAGAAGGTCCGACCACCGCGACGCTGACATTCCGCGCCAAGAAATCCGATGTGGACGCCTTTGCCTCCGGCCGGCAGAGCGCCGAGGAGTTCGGGAAGAAGATCACCGGATCGACCCGCGAGGAGAACCCTCCGGCGAAACCGTCCAAGAAGAAGCGCGTGGCCTTTTGACAAGCCTCGCCACAAAGGGTCCCCGGTCCGTCTTTGCGGGCCGGGGATCTTCCATTTCCTGTCGGGACTTGCCGGCGCACGATCAGCGCGCCGCCGCCTTGGGTGACACCTCGAGGATCCGGCCCGGTAGCCACCCCATCTGGCCCTTGAAGTCGGTCGGCCGGGTGTACTCCAGCACGTAGATCTTTTTCCCGGCCACGTGGACGTCGATCGGACGCCCGAGCGGCGCCAAGAAGGTCGTAGTCCGCGCCGTCCACCCGCCGTCCGCGCCGCGGTCCAGCCTGACGCTCAGCACGTCGAACCCGGTGTCCGCGCCACCGACGCCCGGGATGAGGTTGCCGAACCTTCCGACGAGGAACCCGTTCCTCGCCCCTTGCGGCCAATCGTCGCCGAGCCACGCGATACCGGCCGGCGAGCTGTGCGGCGTGAACGTGCCCGTCGGCTTCCCGTCGAGAAGGGCGGCCGGCCCGAGGTTCATCACCGGCAGCACGAACTTCTGTCCCGCCGGAGCGTCCGGCGTGTGCGGATACCACTTCTTGCCGGCCGGCACATCGGTCAGCTGGTACGGGAACCCGTGGTGCTCCGGCGCCTCGCCCGGCGTCGGCGGCGTGATGAAGTCCATCTCCTCGCCGGCATGGGCGTCGGGTCCGTTCGCGATCGTGAACAGATTTCCCGACGCGTCCCAGCCGAAGCTGTACGCGTTGCGGATGCCGCGGGCGACGATTTCCAACGCCGGCGCGGCGGCCTTCGGATCGAAGCGCCACAGCGACGCGGTGATGTCTGTCTCGCCCATCTTGCCCAGGTTCGGCGCGTCGCCGTTCTCGCCGCCGTCGGTGCGCGATCCGCTGCTCAGGTAGAGCAGGCCGTCCGGACCGAAGCGCAGGTCGGACACGCCGTGGTTATAGGGCCCGATGCCGTACGGATAGCTCGTGCGGAACCACGGCTTGGGCGCGACCGGATCGCCGTCCGCGTCCGCTGCGCTGGTGCGGTAGATGCCGACCTCGTTGGTCACCAGCGGACGGCTGTCGACACGCTGGTTGAAGCTGATCCACAACCGCCGTTGGGCGTCGAGCGCGAGGCCGAGCGTCGAGAACTCTCCGGCCCGGAGACCGGCGTAGTCGGCCGGCCAGACGATCTGCTTGAACTTCTTCGTCGGCAGGTCGAGCCGCCACACCGCTCCGCCTTGGCCGAGCACGTAGAGCTTGCCGCCCTTGCCGTCGCTCGCGATCCGCGTCGCGAAGTCCGGCAGGCGCGCGAGTTCCCGCACCTCGAACCCGTCCGGCGCCGCTGGCAGCGGACGGAAATCGCTGGCCTTCTTCAGCGCCTCGTAGGTCTTGAACTCCGTCGTGGCGCGGACCCGGGTCACCTCGTCCGCGACGACCGGAGCGGCCGTGTTGCCCCACGAGTTCATCGCGAAGGTCAGCACGTCCGCGACCTGCGCGTCGGTCAGGACGGCGGCCGGCATCTGGCCGTGGTAGGCGCGGCCGTTGACCGTGATGGGATCCTTGAAGCCGGCCACGACCGCGCGGATGGCTCCGTCACGGTTGGCCGCGAGCCAATCGGATGCGGCGAGCGGCGGATACGTGCCCAAGGTGCCGCGCCCGGTGACCTGGTGGCACATCGAGCAGTTGGCCGCGTAGAGGATCTTGCCGCGCCCCAAGGACGCCGCGAGCCCGGGCGACGGATCGGCCGCGAAGGCGACCACCGCCGACCCCATCGCCGAGGCCCAACACACGACGGCAAAACTTCCCGGGAAACGCATGGGGCGGAAGTTATGAACCCGATCCGCCAAGTCAACGCGCGCAGCAACGCGGGGCGCTGCCGGGAGGGCGGACTTTCCAGTCCGCCGCGCGCCGCCTAGGTCGCGTTGCTTGGGACTTCCCACGGGCCCTGCGCAGTGCAACTCGGCGAAACAATAGATCGGGGCCTGGTCTAAACTTGCCCGGCTCCTCCGATCAGGCCAGCGAGCGCTCGCGGGTTGCCAACGGTCCGGCCCGCTCGCATCCTCGACCGCGATGAACCCGCATGATTTCTACGTCGAGCGCGTGGTGGACCTGCTCGATCCCGCCGCGAACCGCATCCTCAACATGTCGGTCGACGAGGCGCGCGCCCGCGTCCTCAGCGGCGACGCGGCGCGGGTCGGCGAGATCGACGGCTCGTTCGCCATCCTCGCGCGCGACGGCAAGACCATCCGCATGGCCCGTTCGCTCGACCGGCCGATGCGCTACTTCCTCGCCAAGCGCGCCGAGGGCCCCGCCCTCATCGTGGCCGACCGCATGGACGCCTTGTACGCGCAGCTCCAGCGCGAGGGCCTCGCCGACCAGTTCCATCCCAGCTACACGCGGATGGTGCCGGCGCACTACGTAGTCGAGATCCAGCTCATCGGCTGCCCGGACCCCGATCCCTCCTACACCCGCTACTTCACGCCCGAGCGCGATTCGCTTCCCGCCGATCTCGACGAGATCGGCCGCCGCTACGTCGGCGCGGTGGCGGACGAGATGGCGAAATTCCTCCGGTCCGTCCCCGATCGCGAGCCGATCGGCGTCGCCTTCTCCGGCGGCGTGGACAGCGGCTTGGTGTTCCTCGCCACGTACTTCACCATGCGGAAGCTCGGCATGGATCCCGCGCGCTTGAAGGCCTTCACGCTCAGCTTCGGCGACGGACCGGACCTGGCGCAGGCCAGGGAATTCTTGGAACGCCTCGGCCTCGGATTGTTCCTCGAAGAGATCCACGCCGATCCTGCGGAGCTCGACGCGACGGAGGCGTTGCGCGTGCTCGAGGACTACAAGCCGCTCGACGTGGAATGCGGCGTGATGGGCCTCGCGCTCTGCCGCGGCATCCGCCGCCGATACCCGGACTGGAAGCAGTTGCTCGACGGCGACGGGGGCGACGAGAACCTCAAGGACTATCCCATCGAGGAGAACCCCGAGCTGACCATCCGCTCGGTGGTCCACAACCTGATGCTCTACCACGAAGGCTGGGGTGTGGGCCGGATCAAGCACTCGCTGACCTACAGCGGCGGCCTGAGCCGCGGCTACGTGCGCACCTACGCGCCGGGCCGGAAGTTCGGCTTCGAGGGCTTCAGCCCGCTGATGGGCCGCGGCGTGATGGCCGTCAGCGAGGGCATCCCGTTCATCGACCTGACGAAGTACGACGTGCCGACGCTCTATTCGCTGAAGGGCGAGGTCGTGCGGCGCGGCGTGAAGGCGCTCTTCGGCGTGGACATCCCGGTCTTCGAGAAGCGCCGTTTCCAGCACGGCGCGACGAGCAAGCAGACGCTGCGCGCCAAGCTGCCTGGGCAGGAGGCGGCGTATCGGCGGCAGTTCCTGGCGATGTATCAGTGACGACTTACAAGGAAACAGAGAACCAAACGACAAACCGCATGGCAGTATTCGACCTCTATTCCAAACGTCGGAAGCGTGAGCGAGAGGGGGCTCCCGACGTCTATCAATATACAGCGATTCCCAACACATTGCGGATCCAAATTATCCACATCTGGAAATCTGCTTTCGGCGACCCAGAAAGAGGGGGCGATGTTGGTGATGCATTTCATCAAGTGTACGACGTGCTTTGCCGAGAGTATGGGCGTCTCAATCTTGGCGACGAACGCCAATCATGGTTCGATTTGGTCGCTAATTTTATGGTCCTCGCCCAAGATGTTGAGCAGGTGTTGGACGTGATTGAGCTGACATTTTTGTTCCTAGATAGAGCAGTACGTCGTAACTCAGGTAATTATCGCAGCTCGCAAAATCCCGACGATGCGATATCAGAACTAAATACTAGGTTTCGTGAGCGCGGGTTCGGCTTTCAGTATGAGTCAGGACAGGTGGTGCGGGTAGATTCGCGTATCATTCACTCAGATGTTGTCAAACCCGCACTCCTATTCTTGGCGGGTCAGCAATTCGAAGGTGCAAATCAAGAATTCCTGTCTGCGCACGAGCATTATCGGACCGGCAAGACCAAGGAATGCCTCAACGACTGCCTCAAGGCATTCGAGAGCACGATGAAGTCGATTTGCGTTAAGCGCGGATGGGAATACAAACCGACCGACACCGCCAAATCGTTGATGGATGTCCTCTTCCGGCAGGAACTCATCCCGTCCTTTATGCAGAGTCACTTTACCGGCCTTCGCTCAACGCTTGAAGCCGGAGTTCCGACTGTGCGCAACAAGCTAGGCGGACACGGGCAAGGCGTTACCGAGGTCGAAGTCCCGGGATATATCGCAGCCTACGCTCTTCACCTGACCGCTACCAATATCCTCTTCCTTGCTCAGGCTGACAAAGCGTCTAAATGATTGGCCGCGACATTAGTCGGATTCTTCTCCTGCCGCTTTGTCTGATATTCAGACTGCTACCTGGTGCGTCGTTGGCGCTCCACGCCGAGGACCGCGCCAACGACAAAGCCCCCAAATCGATCACCCCTGCAGTGTCCACCGGGACCGGCTTGCTGCTCGAACCGCCGCTCGATCTCTCGTCGTTCACGCGGGAGAAGTTCGTCGAGCTGAGCTCGTCGGTCGGGTCCGAGAAGATCCGCCGGCCTTGGACCTCACCGATCGTCCCGCTGCCGTCGCATCCGCGCGCCGATGCCAAGGGCCTGCGCGAGGACGAGGTGAAGACCTACATGGTCGACGCGCGGCGGCGGTTCGACACCGGCGGAGCGGTGCCCGTGTCCGACGCGGGATTGATCAGCACGCAGGAGGACGTCATCCGCCAGCCGATGCTCAACCACATCGCCGCGTTCTCGAACGCGGTGGTCCGCGTGTACCTGCTCGTGCAGAAGACCGCGTCGGACAAGGGCTGGTCGTACTACTCGATCGTGCAGGACCTCACCGTGACGCCGGCGTTGGACTCCTTCGCCGAGGTGAAGTCCACCGGCCCGAAGTTCGAGGGCACGAGCTGCTACAAGTGCCATTCCTCCGGGCCGCTGGCGATCCATCCGGCCCGCGAGGACCTCGTGCTCGACGCGCCGTTGGCGGCGGCGATCAGCCGGCACATCGCGGAGCAGCCGCGCTCGCGGTTCATCTTCCCCGCGGATTCTCCCAAGCCGGACCCGGGCAAGCCGCTGACCCTGAAGTTCTGCACCCGGTGCCACGCCGAGGACGGCGACCGGGACGTGCTGCATCAGCTCCATTCGCATCCGATCCGGGTCTTGGTGGACTTCGGCTACATGCCGCCGAACCGGGCGTTGAAGCCGGAGGAGATCGCCGAGCTCAAGGCGTGGCTGGAGCGCAAGCCGTAGAAGCCCGTCGAAGAAATCTTCTCGTCGTAGGGGCCCACGCACGAAGGCTCTCGGATCCTGCGGAAAATGGAGACTCGTCACCTCGTCTCCAGCACCGGCGGGGGGCTTTGGCGGGCGGGTAGCGGATCATCAGACGACTTGGCAGGTGTGCGAGACCCGGTGGCGCGCCGCCATTCCTCCGGTTCCAGTCCTTGTCCTTTCGGGGCTGAAGACCAAGGAAAGCGGTGCAGGGCGGCTGAATTTTTGTCCGCTTGTCACTCTTCTCCACCCGAACGATGGCATCGGTCGTCCCTCGCGCGCCCGGCAACTATCATTTGGCAAGCGGTCCCGGTACCGTCACCTTCCGCAAAATGAACCGCCTCCTGCTGGTCGCCCTGTTCGCCGCGGCCCTCGCTCCCGTCCAAGCCGCGGATGCGGCGAAACCCGCTCCCGCCGCTGCCGCGACGAAGAACCTCCTGCCCGACGACGGCGATGCCGCTTGGAAGGACATCGTCGCCTCCACCACGCCGCCGGTGCCGCCCGCCGAGTGGAACCAGAAGGAGCCGACCAAGGACGAATACGACGCCTTCCGCTTGAAGATGGGCGAATCCGCCGGGGTCGCCGCGGACAAGGCCAAGGAATTCCAGGCGCGCTTCCCGAAGCATGCCCACGTGGACGACGCCAAAGAACTCCGGACCGAGATGCTCAAGGCGGCCGTGTCGCTGGGCGTGAAATCTCGCGAGGACGAACTCGTCGCGCTGGTCGGCAAAGGCGGCGGCGCAGGAAACAGCAACGGCGGTGCAGCGCCTGCTCCGTCCGACGCGTTCGGCAAGCGGATGTCCGAGGCCGTGACCGCGGCGCGGAAGCTGGAAGGAAAGGGCATGAAGGCGATGCTCGCCGAGTTCGAGACGCAGATCCGGTCCATCCAGAAAGATTTCCCCGACAGGCCCGAGGTCTATGGCGCCTTGCTCGAGATCGCGCAGGGAATTGGCGGCGAGAACGGCATCGCCATCACCAAGGAGGTCGACGCGTCGAAGGCGCCGGACGAGTTCAAGAAGATGGCGGCCGGAGCCCGCGCCGAGATCCTCGCCGAGCAGAAGAAGACCGAGCGCGTCGGCAAGCCGTTGGACCTGAAGTTCACGGCGGTCGACGGTCGTGCCGTGGACGTCTCGGCCATGAAGGGCAAGGTCGTGCTCATCGACTTCTGGGCGACGTGGTGCGGTCCGTGCATCGGTGAGCTGCCGAACGTGCTCGCCGCCTACGAGAGGCTCCATCCGAAAGGGTTCGAGATCGTCGGGATCAGCTTCGACCAGGAGAAGGACACGCTCGAATCCTTCGTGAAGAAGCGCGGCATGGGCTGGGCGCAGTACTTCGACGGCGAAGGCTGGGGGAACAAGTTCGGCAAGGAGTTCGGCATCCGCGGCATCCCGTCCATGTGGCTGATCGACAAGAAGGGCAACCTGCGCGACCTCGAAGCGCGGGACGGTCTGACCGCGAAGGTCGAGAAACTGCTGGCCGAGGAGTAGGCGACCCGTTTCACGGAGGCCGGGGCGGGTTGCCCCGAGGCGCTCCCTCATTCACGCTCTCTCGCTCCGGAACACCCAGTGGTGGAACCACCAGAAGTTCCAAGCGATGCCCACGACCATCGCCGCAGCCTTGGCTCCATTACGCACCGTCGCAGGCCAGCGCTCCGGCTGCACGGATGCCAAGAGCCTCCAATGGCCATGGCCGTGCTCCAGCATCCCCGCCGTCGCGGTCATCACGGCGCTTTGCACAAAGGCCACACCCACGACCGTGACCAGGACGAACCGCACCGCCTGACTGCTCAACTGCCCGCCTTGTCCGGCGAACACCAGATTACGCTGTCCTAAAAAACTGGTGGTGAGCGTGACGACCGAAGCCAGCAAATGGGCCGGCACCAACGACAATCCCACCCACTGACCGCTGAGCAGGTTGAACAACCCGAGATCGACGAGCGTAGTTGCCGCGCCAATCAAACCGAAACGTGCGAGCTGGCCGAAGCCCCGCATCCAACCGCGGGGAAGCCGTGGGGCGATGGGAACCTCGGTGGCAGCCATGACAAGCAGACCGATTCAATTCGGCTCCGCGCTATGGGTCTGAAGCCAGTGGAGGTCCGCGCTGTCGGGTGCGACGTGGATCCGTG
The DNA here is from genome assembly GCA_038226425.1 of Verrucomicrobiota bacterium. Lineage (GTDB taxonomy): Bacteria > Verrucomicrobiota > Verrucomicrobiia > Limisphaerales > UBA9464 > CAIVQB01. The sequence goes on along the minus strand of JBBRQL010000063.1, from coordinate 3,755 downwards.
GCTGTGCCTTGCCCAACGGGACAAGCAAGGCCGGTTCCGTCCATCGCCGCGCCTCGGTGTGGCCGTCGGTGAAGCTGAAAGCGCCGCCTCCGCTGTGATACCGTGCGGGATAATCTATCAACGCATAGGGATCGGCCGCTCCATCGCCCTCGGGGTTCGACGTGTTCGAGAGGTCGGTCGCGAAGGAGGCGTCGTTGATCGAGTCGCTCCTTTCATCGAGGATAAGCAGGATTTCCGACGGAGCGCCGATCTCAACGCGCCGGTAGTAGGTGCGGAATTTCGCACCCCCGCCTCCGTTCCAACTGGGCGCCTTCCCGTTCAGCCGGAACGGGGCCAGCCGGCAATTCATCGAGACCGAGCGGACATTTCGGCTGCGATCGGCCGGACAACGGTAGAGCCCGGATGCCGGGGCATACGGTGCCAGCAGCGAGCGGGTCGTGTCCGTGAGCCACGCGGCATTGTGCTGATCGGTGGCTCGTAGCATCGTGCCGGCGACCCAGTTGGTCGGCGCGCCCAAGTTGTCGACTCCGTCCAAGTTCAACGACAACCGGTCGGCGTGGTCATCGGCGTAGAGGTTCCATGCCACAGCCAGTTGCCGATGATTGTTGAGGCAAAACGTTTGCTGTGCCCGCGCCTTGGCTTGACTGATTCCCGGCAACAGCAGCGCCGCCAAGATCGCGATGACAGCGATGACCACCAGCAACTCGATCAGCGTGAAGCCGCTCGTGGCGGGAACGCTGCGTCCGCGTTCAACGCTGCTCGGACGTCGCGGCTTTGTCATCCGCGCCCACGCCGAGGCAGGATCGGTGTCATGGATGAGAACACCGGACGCTTGTAAGCGTCCCATGCAACACCCCCTATCGAAAGCCAGCCTAGGTGTCATAACCATTGCCTAGGCATCTGTGCCTTCAACGGCAGATCGGCGAGACGCCGCTAGCCGCGTCACGGATAGGCACGATATCGCAAAGGTTCCTCTCATGGGTTGAGTGGCATTGGTCGTGACACTGGCGACACTCCGATACGCTTTAGGATAGCCTCGACGGAAGGCATCTCGACCGGAGAGAGCTGCTTCGCGATGAACAGCATCCGCTGGTCATCGCCGGCCACCGGCACATAATTCTGTTGCACCCAGCGTTGCCAATTGGTCTGGGTCAACTCACCCTGCTTAGCGAGTATCAGAGCTTCGGGCTTGAAGAAGACAACATTGGAAAACACACCTTTGGCGTCAAGGTTACCGGTCCAGAAGCGTTTAAGAGCCAGCACCGTCAGCGGTGGGACTTGAATCACGCCCGCTTGTGCTAGGGCTGCGGTGTCACGAGAATATCCATATCGCACCTGCCCTTTGAATTCACGTAGTTTTGTCACAAGATGGGTATCGAAAACAGAATCTCCACGGAGCCAATCTCTGATGGGTGGCATCTCTCCCGACAATGTCAATGCAACTCCAGTCGCAATGGCCAGCAGGACAGGCTCATTCAGTGAGCGGGCCAAATCCGGGGCAAGACCATAACCGACTGCAATCTTCCGCAACTCACCCCATCCCCAACCCGCAAACAATGCGGTTGGTATGGCGAAATGAAGTCCATAGTAGGGCCAGTAAGGCACATGTGTTGAATGAACCACCAATGCCGTAAGCCAAAGCGCAGCTCCAAAAACAAGACCGGGATTGATTTGACCGGACTTAAAGGTGGCCAAACCAAGCAGGGCTCCGACGAAGATAGCTGGTGCTCCCAATACCGCAGCGATTGTGAGGCGATAACTCGACGGCCCGCCTGGGACATCGGCGAGACTCGCTAACTGATGACTAAACCAAAGGTCGTTTAAGGACCAGCGTGGAGCCAACAATGCCGCCGGTAAGACCATTGACACAAAACCAACAAACCAACAAAACGCAAACGGTGCCAAAGAGGCCGCCACACGTGCCAAAGTGACCGGTTCGGCATCAGTCAACAGTTGACGATAAACCTGATACAACACCAATGCAGCAAAAGCAGGAAAAATAACAAGCGCCGTAAGTTTGATGGAGCCCCCTAGACCCATTAACAGTCCTGAAAGCAACGCGCTCCTCAAGCCGAATTTGCTTGATCCACCACAGACCGCCGCGCCCATGACGGCTAGACCGATGGCAGGCAGCTCAAGCATCGCCGAGGTTGAAAGCTCCAGAACACCAGGCCAAAGAACCAATGCGAGCAAACAGCATAGACGATGTCCGACGCCTGCTGACGGTGGTAACAAACGCCAAAGTGCTAACACTAATCCAACGAACAACAGCATACTGAGCCCACGCGCGGCTTGCCAGCCAGGACCGACTAAATTCCAAAGCATAGATAGTATCTGCGAATAAAACCACGGCTGATCATTCCAAACAGAACTTGCCAACGCCGGCTGTTCGGCCAGCAGCAGTGCCTTGGAGAACTCCATGCCTTCATCTCCTCCGATTTCGATTGGATTGCGAGCTATCAGCACTATTCCGACGGCTGCGGCAGCTCCCAACGCACACCAGGGCAACCAAGTCCAATAACGACGCGATGATACCACAGATGGAACTGAACGAAATCGATGGGAAAGCAGCACGCTTAAAGAAGAGAACAAGAGCCAATACGCCAAGCCAGTCAACATGCCCGCCTCATTCTTGGCCATCCAGGGCGAGTTGCCGAACAAGCCGCCTAGACAAGCGCACTGATGGAATCCATTCCAACTCAACCAACCGCGATAGCCTAGAACAACCGCTCCGAAGCCAGCCACGAACCCTGCCGACGTTGTGCGAGGCAGAACGAGCACCGCCACAATCAGAGCCACTTCAGCCAACAGCGCCGCCAACACCAGATCACCCACCGATGCACCGGTCAGCGGCTCTATCTGAGCCAAAAGCTTTGTTCCCAACAGCAGGCCCAACAACTTCAGGCTAGCCGTGGCAGTGAGCAACACCGCCACGGCCGTCTCCCAAAGGTTCCCTGCCACCAAAGCATTCAATATGCGCCTATGCAGCACACCTTTTAGGATGTCATTCATGGACGCACTATTGCCCTGATCCACCGCCACCGGTAGTGCAATACGAACTATAATAATCAGGTCCGGATGAATACACCGGACCTGAAGCCGTAAGCGTGTGGTTTAACAGGCCTGATGTAGCAAGACACGACCACGAGCAGGTTTGCACAGGTCTGGCTGTCAAGCCGGTTCGTCCACTGGACACGGACTTGAAGCTATTGAACGAATCGCCTGGTGCTGTGCAAGACACTGGCCAACTCAAGATACTTCCGGTCAGAACCGCAGGGCCACACGGAGTAGTATCATTATTCCAACACGCCATCGCTACAGGCGCGATTATGGATGTCGCAAGGACTGCACGCAGTTTATTCTTCATTTTCTCATAGTATTGTTGTTGTGCTCATTTGTTGTTGATATTTTGCTCTCCTGAGCCAGAAAGCAAAAAATAGCGCGGCTGTCAATCCGCTGACCACGACCCAAAGTAGTTGCCTCGAGTAAGGGCGTCTTGTTGGCAGCGGACCGGCAGATTTTATCTCCTCCAGCCGATCGCCATTGACCCAATACACAACACCGTTGGTAGTCATGAATATATTTGGTGGATTGTTTGTGTTGATTTTCACAAACATTGCAGGACTAAATCCGTAAGCATCCAGTTCCGCGGACCCAAATTCGATATCTAATATCTTTATTCGATTGATGGGCACAACAGAGGACAACGTCACAGCGCTGATTATGATATCAGTTGGAAACCAGCGGGAGATATC
>JBBRQL010000062.1:0-18102 GCA_038226425.1 Verrucomicrobiota bacterium | reverse complement strand
TCCGCGCTCACACGCCGTAGTAGGTCTCGTAGACGTGGGCGGCTTGGCGGCGGGCTTCGTCCCAGTCCCAGGTCTTCTCGGTGAAGCGGTCCGGGCTCAGGCTGCGCACGTAGTCGCCGGGGGCGGGGTCGGTCAGCGACTCGACGAGCAACTTGCCGATGCCGCCGGAGCCGGAGATGCCGTGGGCGTTGCAGCCTCCGGCCATCACGAAACCGGGCACGCGTGAGCTCTCGCCGATGAGGAAGCGTCCGTCCGGCGTGAAGGTCGGCCAGCCCTTGCCCACCCAGCTTTTCTGCGCCGCGCGGGCCGTGGGGAAGAGCGAGGCGAAGCTGGCCTCGAACGCATCGAGCACCGGCCAATCGGTCACGACCGGCGGCGGTTCGTTGTCGGCGGCGTAGCTGCGCGGGTCGCCGTTCAGTGATCGGGGTTCCCAGCCGCCGAGCAGCAGGCCGCCGTCGCGGACGCGTCCGTACAACGTCAGCTCCGGTACGCGGAAGCACGGCAGGTCGGGCGTGAGACCGTCCATCGGCACGGTGACGTAGTACTCGTGTCGCACCGGGAAGATGGGCAGCTCCAGCCCGGCGAGCTTCGCGATATGGTAGGCGTTGGCGCCGGCGGCGTTCACGAGGTAGCGGCAACCTACGCGGCCGCGGCTCGTCTGCACGCCAGCGATGCGGCCGTCCTTGAGCACGATGCCTTCGAGCGCGGTGGCCGTGGCGAACTTCACGCCCAGCTTGGCGGCGTTATGGCGATACGAGGCGGCGACGGCCCGCGGCGTCATATGGCCGTCGCTCGGACACCAGAGCACGGACTTCACGCCGGCGAACTCCATCTGCGGGAAGCGGCGTTTCGCTTCCGGGCAGTCGATCAACTCGGCGTCGAGACCGGCGGCATCGGCGGCTACCTTGAGGCGGCGGAACTCCTCGGCGCGCTTCTCGCCGAGCGCGATGCGGAGCGAACCGACCTCGTGCCAATCGGGTTTCACCTCGCTCGCCTGCAGCTCGCGGAAGGTCGCGACGGAGTGCATCGCCAACCGGATGCGCTCAGGAGAATCGCGGACCTGTCCGCACAGGCCCGCGCCCTGCGAGGTGGTGACCGCGCCGACGTCGTCCGCGCGCTCGAGCACCAGCACGTCGGTCTTGCCGGCCTTGGCGAGCGCATAGGCGCAACCGACGCCGACGGCGCCGCCACCCACGATGATGATCTCGGAGTCGGGGAGAGCGGAAGCGGTGGTGGAAAGAAGGGGCATGGGGCTTGCGTGAGAGGTGAGGCGTGGTGCGTGGTGCGTGGTGCGTGAAGCGTGGGGTGTGAGGCTAGTCGACGGGCAACGGCGGGTTGTCGAGCACGTCCAACGGCCAAGCTTCGTAAGAGGGGGATTCTTCTCGGATGCTGAAACCTCGCTCATTGGGGATGATCGTCAGCAGGCTCTTGATGATCCGCGTGAGGAGCTCCATCCGGTGGGCGACGACGGCGTCGCCGAGTATGTGGCGCCCCTTGAAATACCAGTCGCGCGCCTCCCGCGCGGAGCCAAGCCCATATTCGTAGAAGCGGGCTTGGTCCTTGCCGGAACGCCGGCTGAACCCTTCCGCGATGTCACAACTCACCGCGCCCACCGAACGGTGCAGCTGATCCGCGAGGCTGATGGTCCGCCTGTCCCGCACGAGCCGTGTCACGTCGTGCCAGACCAGATCTCCGGCGAACACCGCGAGCCGGTATGCTTGCACGTTCCAGACCGGATCTCCTCGGAGGGTCTCCGGCACCGTCTCCATCCATTCCTTGAAGGTCATCGCATCATTCCTTCCGCGCCTCACGGCTCACGGCTCACGGCTCACGCCTCACGCCTCACGGCTCACGCCCCGCGCATGACCTCCAGGTACCACCGGACGAACCCCTCGACATTATATTCCTTGGAGGTCGAGTAGGGACCGGGCTCGTAGGCGCTGGAGTTGATGCCGCGCTGCTGGCGTTCGCAGATGACCCAATCCTGCTCGCTGGTGAGCTGCCAGAAGGGCATGAGGCCCGCGAGGTCGTAGTCGCGGCCTTCGACGGCGTCCTCGTGCACGAGCCACGAGACGCGGATGGCCGTGCGCTGCGGGCCGGCGGGCAACAGCCGGGTGGTGACGGCGTGGTCGCAGCTGGAGTGGTTCCAGAAGTTCGGCAGGGCGCGCATGCGGAGCGTGCCGACGTCGGCCTCGCGATAGGCGCCCATCAGCGGCGCGACCTGACGGCCGTCCATCGATTCGCTGACCCAGCCTTCGACGAGCGGCGTGCGGTTGCCGCTGTACCAGATGCCGCGCCCGGCGTCGGGGAACTTGGTCATGCCGGTCTCGCGATGCGTGGGCGCGAGACCGTCCGCGGCCCACTTCGCCTCGCCGCGCGCGACCGCGGCTTCCATCTGCGCGCGGACGAGCGGCGGGGTGTCGCCGCTGTTGTAGTGGTCGAAGTTCGCGCGGATGTACTGGGGATGACCCGCGTCGCAGTGGTAGCACTCGCGGTTGTTCTCCCAGACGATCTTCCAGTCGGCCTTCACGAGATAATCCACCGACTTGGCGACCTTGGCGCGGAGCAGGCCTTGCGGATGGAGCAGCGGCGCGAGGCACGCGTGGGCACCGTCGAACGGCGACGGATCGGCGGCGAGATTGATGAAGACCAGTCCTCCGACCTCGCGCAGATGGACGCTCCGGAGCGGGAAGTCCTCCTTCTTGAGCCCGGGCTGCATGCCGCGCCAGGCGAGCAGCCGTCCATCGAGCCCGTAGGCCCACTGGTGATAGGGGCAGACCAGCTTGGAGACGTGGCCGCGGGGTTCGTCACAGATCGCCGAACCGCGGTGGCGGCAGACGTTGTGCAGCGCGCGGAGCGATCCGTCGTCGCCGCGGACGACGATGACCGAGTCGGTGTCGATCTCGACGAGCTGGTAATCGCCCGGCCCGCGGAGCTCGCAGGAATGACAGGCGAAGAGCCATCCGGTGCGCCAGACGCGGTCGAGATCGGCGCGGTGGATGGCGGGATCGGTGAAGAACGGCTGCGGCAACGTCCAGCCGGGCCGGCGGGACGAGATGAGCGCGGACAGCGGGTCCGCGGGCTCGGGTGGTTGGACAGGATGGGTCATGGCCGACGTGTCACGGCCTCGGAGGATTCCCGCCCGGAGCCGGAGGCTCAATCCGGAATCCATCGACCGCCGGCCGGCGGGTCATTCGAACGTGATCAGCACGTCGCTACCGACCAGCGAGGCGGCCACGATCCGTCTAGGCTTGGCGTCGCCCACGCGGAAGAAGCGGCGAGCGGCCTGGACCGGCACGCGGAACGTGAGTGCTCCGGTATCGGAGACGGCGTCGGCGACCGGCTGGAAGATCTCGCCGAGTTCGCCGGCCGATAGGAGCACCGGAGCGGTGGTGGTCGCGGCCGCGCCGAAAGGCCATGAGAAGGTCTGCACGCCGTCCTCGTCACGGAAGACCAGCTTGGCGGTGTGGGGCGCCGCAGGATCGAGCGGGGAACCCGGGCTGTGGACGAGCAGCAGATATCCTTTGCCGTCGAGCGTGTCGAAGTCCGCGGCCTTGCCATCGATCTCCAAACGGACCGACGCAGGATCGAAGGTCGTCTCCATCGAGGCCACGCGGACCTTCACCGTGTCGATCGGTTGGTCCGGGCGTTCGCCGACCGCCGGGACCGCGTCGAGCATCGTCGCGCGGACCTTGGCCGGCACCGCGGCGGAGTAGTTGTCGAACCGCGCGTCGACCGGACCGCTCGGATCGAGCGCGAACGCGAAGAGCCCGGCCGTGCCGGACGCGTAGTTGGTGTCCACGCCGAGGACCGAATGGATCGGCACGGCGGAGTTCGTGGCCGAGAACATCTGCCCCAGCAGGTTCGTGCCGACCATGGTGAAGACCATCCGGTAACGCTGGGCCGGATCCACACGGAAGGGCGATTCGTCGACCTGCCCGGCGGCGCCTTCGTTCTGCACCAACGTGATCTGGTGGTAGCCGGACTTGGTGTTGTAGTTGTAGGTGTACGCGCGGGTGGTCCCCAGGCCGAGGGTGCCGACGCGCGCGATGAGTCCGAAGGACTGGTTGATGGTGTCGTCCCAACCGGCGACATCGGTCGCGACCTGCAGGCGCGTATAGGTCTTCTCGGGACGCACGCTGCCCGCGCGCTGCGGACCGACGACCGCCGGGGCCGGGCTGGCGGGCGCGGTCACGCGGTAGGCGCCGCCGGGATAGGTGTAGGTCGCTCCGGCGCCCACGAAGTTGAGCGGCGAATAATGCGACCAGCCGGCGTCGTTGCCGTCGTTGAAATCGTCGGTCTGCGCGCAGGCGGCACCCGCCGCGCCGATGAGGACGGCCAAGGCCGCGGTGGACCGCACCGGGGCGGACAAGAGAAGGCGGGGAAGCTTCATGGTCGTTCGCGCTGTGGTCCCAGTGAAAACGCTTGATTCGATGGCCGCAAGCGTCCAGATCCACACCGTCTTCGTAGGATCCGCTTTCACCGGTCCGTCACCCCGGCTCTGCGGTCCTGTGACCGCATCGTCCCGCGAACGACACGATCCGGGCACCGTTCCTCCGATACCATGCCACCCGTCGAACCTCCGATGCGTCAACCCTGCCCAATCCATCGCAAAGCCGCTTCACCGCGAGCGGCGCGCCCGTCCTTCTCGGACGGGGCCGCCTTCACGTTGATCGAGCTGCTGGTCGTCATCTCCATCATCGCCGTGTTGGCGTCGATGCTCCTGCCTGCCTTGAGCAAGGCGAAGGGCCGCGCGGTGTCGACGTATTGCCTCAACAACGTGAAGCAGCTGGCCATCGCCACCCACCTCTACTCCGGCGACAACCTCGAATGGTTGCCGCCGATCCAGTCCGCGATCCCCGGCGGCGAGACGTCGTGGCGGGCCTATCTCTTCCGCTACGTGGGGAAGACGCCGGGCGCCTACGATTGTCCGGCGGAGAAAGAGGAGGTGTACGCCTCGGGCCGTCCCGCCGGGATGAAGAAAGGCAACGGCAACAAGGCGCTGCTCGGGCAGTTCAACGACGCGGAGATCGACGTGCCGAGCGGCATCGGCGCGGTGGACGTGCATTGGTTGGCCGGCGGCGCGCCGCCGCCGTTCGGACGGCCCGCGGGCTACGAGAACAACCTGTGCCGCTGGCCGGCCGTCGAACGGCCGTCCCAGCTGATCCTGTTCGGCGACGGCCACAGCGACGTGAACGCCGCCTATCCTCGCGACCGCTGGTGGATCTGGAAGGAGCTCGGCAGCGCCAACACCGCCGGCTTCAACCGCGTCGCCCAGCGCGACAAAGGCGCCACTCGCCATCAGGGACGGTCGAACTACTGCTTCGCCGACGGCAGCGGCCAGCTGCTCGACGCCGGCCGCATCCCCTGCAACACCAACGAATGCTGGTGGTCCGCCAAGGCCGATCCGCACTGACGTCATGGACCTCTTCCACGACAACCGCGTGAAGCTCGCCTTCGCCGTCGCGCTGCTCGGCCTCTCGGGCGTGCTGACGTGGCGTTTCGTCCAGAGCGACGCCGCCCCTTCCGAGCAGTCGTTCTTCTACGACCAGAGCGCCAAGAAGCTCTTCTCGGCGCGCCGCGACCTGATCCCGCCGGCGCGCGGCATCGACGATGCGGCCGAGGACGCCGTGCGCGCGGTCGTGGTCTCGACCAACGGCCGGCCGCAGCAGAAGTCCACCTGGCGCATCGCGTATCTTGAGACGAACACGCTGGAGCTGAAGCAGCAGTTCGAGACCGCGCGTTCCAACCGCACCGCCTTGGCGATGGGCCGCGGCGCGGCGCAGGACCACCGCCTGGTGAAGCGCCCGGAAGACTCCGCTTGGGTCCCGCTCTCGACGCCGGAAGGCGAGCGCATCGTCACCGAATGGACCACTTGGGGCAGCGGCGACACCACGCCCGTCGTCTGCTCGCCTTGACCGCCCGCTTTCGTCCCTGCCCCGTTGGAACTGAAACCCGAGAAACCTACATGAACCCGAAATCGAACCTGACACGTCCCTTGTCCCGTTGGCGGACCGGCCTCGCCGCGTTCTGCGCCTGCCTGGCGCTGGCCGCCGCATCCCTCCATGCCGCGCCGTCCGTCGTCACCGACCACGATGCCTACGCCATCGGCGAACCCATCACGGCCTTCTTCGCCGAAGGGCCCGGCAACAAGCTGGACTGGGTCGGCGTCTACCCCGACGGCATCGTGCCCGGCAGCGTCGGCTCGACCGTCTGGCGTTATGTCGACGGCACCCAGGCCGGCGCGGTGCCGTATCGCGACGGCAACGTGCGCTACCCTGCCGGACTGAACTTCGCCGGCGATTGGTCCGCCTTCTTCCTGCTCAACGACGGCTACACCGTGCTCGCGCAGACGAGCTTCAAGGTCGTCGACGCCGGCACGCCGCTCGTCCACATCTCCAAGCGCACCTACGCCCCCGGCGAAGCGATCTCTCTCACCTTCACCAACGGGCCGGCCAACCCGAAGGATTGGGTCGGTCTCTACAAGAAGGACCAGACGCCCGGCGCCGTGGGCTCGACCGCCTATCTCTATGTGGACGGCACGCAGGCGGGCGCGGTCGCGTCGGCCAGCGGCTCGGTCACGTTCACGAAGGGCCTTTCGGCCACGGGCGATTGGGTCGCCTACTTCTTGCAGAACGACGGCTATACCGTGCTCGCCACCGAGTCGTTCTCGGTGAAGGCCGCCGCCGGATCATCCCCGAAGGTGGTCGCGGTCGAACCGGTCGACGGGGCCACGAACGCTCCGCCCGCCCCGGTCTACCTCGCGACGCTCCAGAGCGGCAGTTCGCCCATCGCGACCAACACCATCGCGCTCGCGCTCGATGGCGCCAAGGTCGCCCACTCGGCGGTGGTCCAAGCGGACAAAGTGCAGGTGAGCTACTCGGACGTCGCGGTCCTGCCCGCCGGTTCGACGCACAAGTTCGCCCTGACCTTCGCCGACGGTTCCGGCGCGAAGGCCACCAACACGGTGACCTTCACCATCGGCGACTACGTTGACATCCGGCTTCCCGCGCCGCTGTACCTCGAGACCTTCGAGGCGGTGCCCGAGGGCAAGCTGCCGGCCGGCTGGACCGCCGAGAGCTACTCCATGCCGCTCGTCGACGCGGTGGACCTGGGGGACCTCAGTTCCGCAGCGTATCAAGGCTGGACGGTGACCGCGGCCGACCGTTTCAACGGGACGTTCAAGACCTATGGCAACCCCGACAGCGCCGAGACCGATTACCGTCGGGTGCTGACCGCGAACCCGAGGAACGTCGTCAACGGGAAAGCAATCCTCGGCCCGCTCGCCCAAGGGCGCTTCTTGTTCGCCAACTCGGGCTACCAGAACGGCGCGGCGTCGCAGGTCCTCTTCACCACGACGGATGACCACGACCTCACCGGCAAGACCGGCGTCCACGTCTCCTTCCGGAGCATCTACGAGCAGAACCAGGATTCCATCGGCGCGCTCGAATACTCCGTCGACGCTGGCAAGAACTGGCTGCCGGCCGTCTACTATCTCGACGGCCGCGACATCGTCCGCGACGACGCGGGCGCGATCGACGTGGACGCCACCTTCAACACCGAGCGCGGCGACATCGCCCGCTTCACCGATGCCACGGGCACCGACCGCGGCGGCGCTTACGGCGCCTTCATCGCGGCCCCCATCAGCCCGGCCCTCGCGCCGTTCCTGCAGGCGCGCGTCGACGACAACCCGGTGGAAGGGAAACGCGTCGAGCTCTTCCGCATCGCCGGAGCCGACAACCAGAAGACCGTGCGCTTCCGTTTCGCGTACGCCGGCACCGACAGCTGGTACTGGGGCGTCGACGACTTCGGCATCTACTCGATCACGGCATCCGCGCCGCTCGCGCTCACCATCGTGCGCGAAGCCGACGGCGTCCGCCTCTCGTGGACGGGCGGCGGCGCCACCGCTGTGCTGGAATCATCGCCGTCGCTCACCGGTGCGGTCTGGCAAGCGGTGCCGGGCGTCTCCGGCAACGTGGTGAAGCTCGGCGTGGACGCCGCCCAACGGTACTTCCGCGTCCGGCAACCCTGATCGGCGACGGAGCGGATGGTGCAAGGCCGGGGCCATCGCCCCGGCCTTTTTCTTTCGCGACGCGGGAACGGGGCGTCACCGTCCGAACGCTTGGCCCAAGAAACCGCGGATCACCGCCAACTCCGGTTCGCCGGCGACCGTGTGGACCTTGTCGAACTCGCGCCAGGTCAGGTCGAGACCGGCCGCCCGCAGCTGCGCCACCTGTTCACGGACCGGCGGCAGCGGGATCAGCGGGTCGCGCGTCCCGTGCGTGAAGAGCGCCCGCTGCGACGTCGCGACCGGCGAGAGCTCGCGCAGCAGCTCGTCGGGCTGCCACACGTAGCCGCTGATGCCGACAAGCGCGGCGAGCCGGTGCGGATAGCGGAACCCGGCGTCCAGCGTCATCACGCAGCCCTGCGAGAACCCGAGCAGCGCCGTCTGCTCGCTGGCGAACCCGGCAACGCGCTGCGCGTCGAGCAGCGCGGTCAGCGCCGCGCGGCTGCGCTCGATGCCCGGCCGGCTGTCGCCCTGCAGGTCGTACCAGGAGAAGCCGCCGTAGTAGTCGTCCGGCGCGTCGACCAGCAGGTAGTTCATCCACGGCAGCCGCAGCTCGCCCGGCAGCCAGCGCCAGCCGTCCATCGAATCGCCGAGCCCGTGCAAGACGACGAGCAACGCGCGAGATCCGGGTTCCGTGGCGGGGAGAAGTTCCGTGTTCAGCATGGCCGGAGGTTGGGCGAGAGCACGGCACCCGACAACCGCGACCTGCGGGAGCCTCCGGTCTCTCGATCCGCAGCCGGCCGCGCGCATCCGACATTCTCGCGCTCCACGCTTCCCCGACGCGCGCGGACCGTGCTTCGCTCGCTCCGATGAAACGCTGGCTGCTCCTCTGCTTGGTGGCCGTGATGGCCGCCGTCCGCGTCGCGGGCGGCATCGCCGACAAGCCCTTCTCGCAGGACGTCTCGGTCAAGTTCCGGCTCCATCCGGACCTCGCCGGAGCGGAGATGCGCAAGCTGTGCATCGACAAGGACAGCGTGGTCTACGTGCTCACCGACCGCGGCGTGGCCCGGCTCTTCGGCGACGTGCTCGCGCCGGACCGCAGCTTCCGTCCGCTCGCGGGCAAGGTCGCGAAGGACATCGCCCTCTCCCGCGCCGGCGATCTGTACCACCTCTTCGACGGCGGTTGGCTCTCGAACGCCGAGGCGGGCGCGCCCGGCGCGCGGTTCGCGCGGCCGGGCGCGTTCGACCAGATCGCCGTGGACAGCTCGACCAACCTGGTGCTCACCGCACCGATGGTGGACCCGCTCGGCAAGACGCACACGGCCTTCGCCACCGAGGCCGGCTGGTTCGTGCTGATGTCGGACCATATCGAGCAACGGACCGATACAGGGCTCCGCACCGTCGCGACCGGCCGCGGCTTCCGCACGCTCGCGGTGCGGAACGGCGAGCTCTTCATCGGCACGACCAACGGCTCGTCCAAACTGCGGTTGTCCGACGGCAAACCGGCCTCGCCGCTGGAGCAGGCCGTTCCGTGGCCCGACATCACCAAGATCGTGCCGGTCGACGGCGGCGCCTGGTTCGGCACGCCGCGCGGCGCGTTCTTCCAGAGCGACGGCACGCCTTCCGTCTGGGCCACGCCGTCCGCCGGTCCCAAGGCGCCGGCGCCGAAGTTCCGCTACTACGCCTCGCGGCGCTGGCTCGCGGACGACCAGGTCGTGGACCTCGCGGTCGACGCCGACCGGAGCGTATGGATCCTCAGCCGCACCGGCCTGCAGAAGATCGAGTACCGCAGCTGGACGCTCGCGCAGAAGGCGGCGTGGATCGGGCAGAAGATCCGGTCGCGCCACATGCGCTACGGCCTCACCGCCGAACGCCGCCTCTTCCAGCCCGGCGACATCGCGACCAGCGAGATGATCGACACCGACAACGACGGCGGTTGGTCGAGCTACTGGCTCGCCAGCCAGGCGCTGCGCTTGGCGGTCACGCACGAGCCGCAGGCCAAGACGTGGGCTTGGGAGACCTTCGCCGCGCTGGAGCGCCTCCAGACGATCCACACCAACACCGGCTTCCCGGCGCGGACCATCGAGCGGAAGGGCTTCAAGTTCTCCGACACCGACCGCTGGCGCGACGCGCCGGATCCCGGCTGGGAATGGAAGGGCCACACCAGCAGCGACGAGATCACCTCGCATCTCTTCGCCTACGCCGTGCTCTGGGAGTGCGCGGCCGAGACGCCCGCGGAACGCCGCCGCATCGCGTCGCTCGTGGACCTCATCGCCACGCACATCCTCGACCACGACCTCTACCTCGTGGACGTCGACGGCAAGCCGACTCTTTGGGGCCGGTGGCATCCGGACTACGTGAACTCGTTCCCGCCGACGGTCCACGACCGCAGGCTGAACTCCGCCGAGTTCACCGCGCTCATGCAGTTCGCCCACAAGGTCACCGGCAAGGCGCGCTACAAGGAGAAGGCCTTCGAGATGTTCCGCACCGCCGGCTATCTCACGAACCTCACCAGTTCCATGCGGCTGCTCAAGGCCACACCCGGGGCCCGGCACCAAGGCATCGAGATGGGCGACGAGTGGAACCACAGCGACGACGAACTGGCCTTCAACACGTATTGGGTGCTCGCCCGCCATGCCTTCGACGACGGTCTGCGCGCGAAGTACCGCGCCGCCGTCGCCGACCACTGGGAACTGGAGAAGGTCGAGCGCTTCCCGACCTGGAACTTCGTCTCGGCCGCTTGCGGTGTGAAGGACTTCGACCCGGAAGGCGCGGTGTGGACGCTCCGCGGCTATCCGCTCGACACCGTCTCGTGGTCGGTCGCGAACTCGCACCGCAAGGACATCCTGCGGTTGCCGCCGAACTTCCGTGGCCAAGAGACCGCCGAGCTGCTGCCGCCCGGCGAGAGGCTCATGGCGCGCTGCAACACCCAGCCCTTCATCCTCGATGCGAGCGACGGCGGGCACACGGAGTTCCCCGGCGACGAGTACGTGCTCGGCTACTGGCTCGGGCGTTTCGTCGGCGCGATCAACGCGCCGTGACGACCGGCCGCGGCATGCCCGTCAGAGCGTCCCGGCCTCGATCTGCTCGAGGTAGATGAACTCCGGAGACTTCACGCCGGCGTCCTTGCGGATCTGCACGAGCCGCGGCGACTCGAAGAAGCGGCGCGCATCCGCGGTCGAGGTCCACACCGAGAAATGGACGATCCTGTCCGGATCGGTCTCGTAGCGGAGCACTTGGTACGAGCGCTCGCCGGCCTCGCTCCGGATGCCGGCGGCGCCGTCGAACACCTTCTTCCAGGCAGGATAATCGGCGACCTCGTGGATGATGAGCACGTGGGACATGATGGGCAGGACCTTCGGCGACGGGGTGTTGCAGCGGCGTCACCGCGGAACCGGAGCCTCCTCAAGCAAGGCACGCAGGTCGAGCGACGCGTTCGACATCGCCAGCCCGCCGTCGGTCGTCCGCGGCCACTCGGCCTGCGGACGGTCCCGATACAGCTCCACGCCGTTCTGGTCCGGATCGCGGAGGTAGAGAGCCTCGCTCACGCCGTGGTCCGCGGCGCCGTCGAGCTCGATGCCCGCCCCGACGAGGCGGCGCAACGCGTCCGCCAGCGCGGCGCGGGTCGGATAGAGGATGGCGAGATGGTACAGTCCCGTCGCGCCGGGAGGCGGCGGGACACCGCCCGCGCTCTCCCAGGTGTTGAGCGCGATGTGGTGATGGTAACCGCCGGCGGAGAGGAACACCGCGCTCCGGCCGAACCTCTGCGTCACCTCGAACCCGAGCACGTCCCGATAGAACCCGAGCGCCCGCTCGAGATCGGCGACCTTGAGGTGGACGTGGCCGATGCAGGTCTTCGGATCGATCGGTCGTTGGTCCATCCATCGACCCTAGCGCATCGGCCAGGATGCAGAAACCGGGAATGCCGGAAGGCTACGGGACGTTGAAAAACGCGGACGCGGACGTGAGTCCTTGGGCGGCGAGGGGTCGCGAAAACTCATCGCGATCCCACTCCTCCCAGCCTCGATGCCAGCCAGCGCGGCACCTGGCCCAGCTCAGGCCAACAACCCCTTCACGACCTCGCCATGGACGTCGGTGAGGCGGAAATCGCGGCCTTGGAAGCGGTAGGTGAGCTTCTCGTGGTCGAAGCCCAGCTGGTGCAGCAGCGTGGCGTGGAAGTCGTGGACGTGGACCTTGTCCTTCACCGCGTTGAACCCGAGGTCATCGGTCTCGCCCCACGACAGGCCCGGTTTGAACCCGCCGCCTGCGACCCAGTAGCTGAAGCCGTTGGGATGATGGTCCCGGCCGTCGTCGCCGCCCTGCACCATCGGCGTGCGCCCGAACTCGCCGCCCCAGATCACGATGGTGTCCTCGAGCAGGCCGCGCTGCTTGAGGTCCTTCACCAGCGCGGCGCTGGCGCGGTCGGTGGCCTCGCAGTTGCGCTTGATGCCGTTCTTGAGGTCGCCGTGCTGGTCCCACGATTCGTGGAAGATCTGCACGTAGCGCACACCCTTCTCGATCAGCCGGCGCGACAGCAGGCAGGCGTTGGCGTACGAGGGTTTTCCCGGCTCCGCGCCGTAGAGCTCCAGCGTCTCCTTGGATTCCTTGGAGAGGTCCATGACCTCGGGCGCGACGTGCTGCATCCGGTAGGCCATCTCGAAGGCGCTGATGCGCGCGGCGATCTCGGGGTCGCCGACCAGGCCGAGCCGTTTCGTGTTGAGCCGGTTCAAGGTCTCCAGCGAATCCTTCTGCAGCGCGTCGTCCACGCCCTTGGGGTTGGCGAGATGGAGCACCGGTTCGCTGCCGTTGCGGAAGAGCGTGCCGCCGTGCTGGGTGGGGAGGAAGCCCGGGCCCCAGTTGCTCGCGCCGCCGCTGGAGCCCTTGCCTCCGGTGCTGAAGACGACATAGGACGGGAGGTCGCGGGATTCGCAGCCGAGGCCGTAGGTGGTCCACGCGCCGAAGCTGGGCCGGCCGAACTGCTGCGAGCCGGTGTTCATGAAGATCTGCGCCGGCGCGTGGTTGAAGGCGTCGGTCTGCATCGACTTGATGAGCGTGATGTCGTCGGCGACGCCACCGAGGTGGGGCAGGGTCTCGCCGAGCTCCATGCCGCTCTTGCCGTGCCGTTTGTAGGCGAACTTCGGCCCGAGCAGCGTGGCGTCGGGGTTGATGAAGGCCGAGCGGTAGCCCTTGAGCAGCTCGGCGGGCGGCAGCGTGCCGTTGAACTTGGTGAGCTGCGGCTTGTTGTCGAACAGCTCCAGATGGCTCGGCGCGCCGGCCATGAAGAGGTAGATGACGCGTTTGGCCTTGCCGGGGAAGTGACCTTTGCGCGGGGCCATCGGGTCCGAGGTGATCGCGGACCGCGGATCGTGGATCGTGGATCGGGCGGCGGACAGTTTGTCGCCGAGCATCGAGTGGAGGGCGATGGCGCCGAGGCCGACGCCGCAATCGCGGAAGAACCACCGGCGGGAGATGGCGCGGCGCTGTTCCTCGACGGCGTGCTGGAAGTGGGTGAGGCGGTTCATGGGTTCTTCAGTGCCAAGTTTTCACGGGCGATCTCCTGTTCGAGATCGAGCATCCAAGCGACGGAGTAGCCGGGGTGAGGAGGGACGCCTTTGCGCCGGGCATAGTCCCGCATCGATGTCATGTATGCCAGGCGCTCTGCCGGTTTCAAGGTGAGGTTCACACGGGCCATCTCGTCTCCGAGAGCCCGTTCTTGGAAGCGGCGGTTCAGCAGCCTCAGGTGCTGGCGTCGGCGTCCGCGCAAGGGCGTGATGCGTGAGGGTGCCTTCATGTCTCGAGATATCGGTGATGGATCGCCAAGTCGGGGAGCCAATCCAGAAGTCCGGGATGAACGAGTCTGGCTGTCGCCGCCTTGGCCTCTGAAAGATGCAGCGCGATGCCATGCTCCACCAGCGGCGAGCGGACGAGCGTTTCTTGGGCGCACCGGACGCGGTTCTGGTGCTGCTCGGACAACGGCATATCCCCCGGCTCCTGCGACCGGACGACCGCCAGATCGTAGGGCCGGAGCGACCGGCGATAGATCTCCAACCGGAGCCGGTCGAGCTCGCTCCATAGGATCTGCTCGGCCTTGAGCACGGGCGCGAGCTGGTCATCGCGGTCCAGCGCCAGCCGCAGACAGGGGCGGCGGTCCAGCAGTTCAGGCGGGATCGGGGAGACGCGTGCCAACCGTCGCAGCGTGTCCGCGTCGAAGAGGTGCAGCCAGCCCCGCGGGTCGCCCGTCTCCAGCAGGCGTTCGCCCAGCAACGTGACGTAGGGCCAATCCTTATCGCGGTGGGTCCTCTTCATCTCGGCGACGATGTGCGGGTTGATGTAGAGGCCCGCCAATTCCGCCGGCCAGGCGGTCGAGCCGCGCAGGGCCTGACCGAACACATCCAAGGTGACAGCGTCGGGACCGCTGCCCCATCGGAAATGGCTCGTCCAACCTCCCGCGTGCCAGCCTTGGTCCAAAGGCGGGCTCATATGCCCCCTATAGCGGCAGGGCTGGCCCGCCAGCGTCATCGAGCCGAGCTCCGCGAGCAACTGCCCGAAGGCGGTAGGGTGGCAAAGGAGGTCGCAATCCTTGGTGTTCTGGGCGAGCTCGTAATGGACGCACGCCAACCCGCTGGTGATCGCGCACAGGATCCCCTTTTCCCTGAGCATGAAGACCAGGTCTTCGTAGAACGGCTGAAGTTCGGCCTCGTCCATGGCGGCAACCTATTCCTTCGTGATCGCCTCGTCCAAGTTCAGCAGCACGCGGCTGATCGCGGCGTAGGCCGCGAGCTGCGTCGGCGTCGAACCGGCCGGGACCGTCGGCACCACGTTCTTGCCGGTGCCGAGGTCGAAAGGATTGACCCAGCCTTCCGCGATCCGTCGCGTCTGGCGCACGAGCAGGCCCTTCAGCTCGGACCGCTCGGACGCCGTCGGCGGACGCGACAGCACCCGGCGGAAGGCGTAGGTGATCCGTTCGTCGTCGGTCTTGCCGCCTTCCGCGAGCGTCTTCGCGGCGAGGCCCTGGGCGCACTCCATCGCGAGCGTCTCGTTCAAGGTCATCAAGGCCTGGAGCGGCGTGTTGGAACTGGCGCGGCGCACGCAGGAGAAGTCGCCGTTCGGCGCATCGAAGGCGGTGAGGAACGGATACGGCACCGACCGGTAGCGGAAGGTGTAGATGCCGCGACGGTAACGGTCCGCGCCTTGGGCTTCGTCCCACGTCTTCGGGCCGTACGAGGACGGCGGCAGGAAGAGGAACGCGGGCGCGGGAGGCTGCACGCTCGGGCCGCCGAGCGCGGGGTTCAGCAGGCCGCTGGCGGCGAGCGCCACGTCGCGGATGATCTCGCCCTCGACGCGGAACCGAGGGCCGCGCGCGAGCAGGCGGTTGTAGCGGTCCTTCGCGTAGAGCCCGGGCGTCACGCGCGACGACTGCCGGTAGGTCTCGGAGCCGACGATCAGCCGGTGCATCGCCTTGATGCTCCAGCCGCGGTCCATGAACTCGCAGGCCAGCCAGTCGAGCAGCTCGGGATGGCTCGGCGCGGGGCTCTGCAGGCCGAAGTCCTCCGGCGTCTCGACCAGGCCGGTGCCGAAGTAGGCCTGCCACATCCGGTTCACGAACACGCGGGCGGTGGTCGGCGACCGTTTGTCCACGAGCCACTTCGCGAAGGTCAGACGCGAGCCGTCCGCGCCCTCGGGCAGCGGATGGAGGAACGCCGGCACGCCCGGACCGACTTCGTTGCCGGGCTTGAGCCAATCGCCGCGCTTCAGCACGCGGGTCGGCCGCATCTCGTCGCCGGACGCCTTGCCGCCGCGGGCGACGAGCACCGATGACGGCGCGCCTTCCGGCCATTGCTTCCACAGCGCCTCGATCTTTTCATCCACGCCTTTGAACTCCGGGACGGTCGTACGCCAGAAGCTGAACACCGCGGCGATCTGCGCCGGCGAGCGCTGTCCGCGCGGCACCTTGAGCACCTCGCGGACATTCGCGGGCAGCGGATCGGCGACGGCGTTGGTGTCGGCGCAGACGCTGAAGCGGAAGCGGCCGAGGTTGTGCGTCTGGTTGTCGTCCGAGTTGTCGCCGCCGTGGTTCTGCATCAGCGCGATATCCAGCACCACGCCGTCCGGGAAGTTCAGCGGTGTCTCCGGGATGAAGACGGCCTTGCGCGCCACGTTGCGGCGACCCGGCCCGGCGTCGATGCCCCAAGCAGTGCTGTCCTTGCCGTCGATCGCGGACGCGACCGGCCCGTAGGTGCGCTTGTCGCTGCCCTCTTTCTTCTTCCAGTAGTCGGACTGGAACTCCGGCTCCAACGTCTTCTCCGCGTTGGCGAAATCCGCGGTGGCTTTCACGAACTTCACCGTGACCTTGTTCGTGGGCGTCTTGGGGTCCCAGGCCTCGACCTTGAACTCGCTCAGCGCCGCCATGCCGCGGATCGAGCGGCCCGGTCCGCCGCACGGCAGGTTCGGATCGGTGAGCTGCTCGAAGCGGAACGCGCCGATCGTGCCCGAGGCGTTCGTCGCGCGGAAATGGGCGGTCCACTGCGTCGGCGCGTAGCTCGAGGCGCGGATGGACCCGTCGGAATTGTAGTAGAACCGCTCGCCGCGCTCGCCGACATGGACGGCCGGCACGACCTTCCAATCCGGTTGGCCGTCCTTCACCGAGTCCTCCCACTTCGCGAGGCGCTCCTCCCAGCCGGGCGTCGTGTGGCGCAGGCCCTCCTCCAGGTCGCGCATCTGGCGCATCAGGTCGGCGCGCTTCATCTGCTCGGCCGGCGTGTAGGCGACGAGCGACGATTCGTGGTCGTTGTTCAGGAAGGCGAAGAGCCGGTAGTACTCCTCGTGCTGGATCGGGTCGAACTTGTGCGTGTGGCACTGTGCGCACTGGATGGTGAGGCCGAGCACGCTCTTCCCGATGCAGTCCATGCGGTCGAACATCGCGTCCATGCGGAACTGCTCGGGATCCGCGCCGCCCTCCTCGTTGAGCATCGAGTTGCGGAGGAACCCCGTCGCGACCCGGTCGTCCTCGGTCGCGCCCGGCAACTGGTCGCCGGCGATCTGCGCGATGACGAACTGGTCGTATGGCAGGTCGCGGTTCAGCGCGCCGACCACCCAGTCGCGATAGCTCCAGATGAAGCGCGCCTTGTCCTTCTCGAAGCCGTCGGAATCGGCGTAGCGCGCCGCGTCGAGCCAGTGGCGGCCCCAGCGTTCGCCGTGGTGCGGCGACTTGAGCAGGTCCTCGACGACCTTGTCGTAGGCGCCCGGCGACTTGTCGGCGAGGAAGGCATCGACTTCCTGCGGGGTCGGCGGCAAGCCGACCAGATCGAGGTGGACCCGGCGGAGCAGCGTCGTCTTGTCAGCCGGCGGCGCGAGCTTCAGGCCTTCCTTGGCGAGCCGCGCAGCGACGAACGCGTCGATCGGGTTCCGCGTTCCGCGCTCCGCGTTCCGCGTTCCCGGAACCTCCGGCCGGACCGGGGCCTTGAAGGCCCAGTGGTGCGCCGCCTTGTCCACCTTGGCGGTGGCGGGCCAATCCGCGCCCTGGTCGATCCACGCGCGCAGCAGACCGACTTGCGCCGACGTGAGCTTGTCGCCCTTCTTCGGCATCTGCGCGAGCTCCGCGTGGACGCCGGCCGTCACCTGCACGAGGAGCGATTCCGCGCTCTTGCCGGCCACGAAGGCCGGTCCGTGCTCGCCGCCCTTGCGCGCGCCGTCGGCGGTGTCGAGACGCAGGCCGTTCTCGGTGCGCTTCGGTCCGTGGCAACCCACGCAGGCGTTCTCGAAAAGCGGTGCGATGTCCTTCTCGAAGCCGACCCGGCCGGTCGCGGCGGGCGGCAGCTTCGCGAGGTCCGCGCCCGCGGCCGTGGACAGGCCGAAGGCCAGGGCCGCGAGCACGGGGCGCAAGATCAAGGCTTTCATCACCAGAGAAACTGATTCAATCACCGGGCCGGGTCGAACGGTTTTTCCGTCCGGCACGACTAGCAGCCTGTCGGACTTAGCTCAAGTTTGCTGGGATTAGTGGTGAGGGTAGCGGCTCTGGCGGCTGGGGAGAAGTGCGGCGGACAACTGGGGGCGGTTTCTGGTCGGCGGTCGGTGGGTGTCCGTTCCAGGTCTTT
>JBBRQL010000061.1:0-18565 GCA_038226425.1 Verrucomicrobiota bacterium | reverse complement strand
GTTGGCGAAGCATGGGATTATTCGGAATCCGGTCTCATGGCGGAAGCGTGCCAGTTGTGGAGGAAGAGCCGCTCGAAGAAGACGACGGTGAAGAAGAAGCAAGAGCCCAGCGCCGCGCAGGCGATGACCAACGCGAAGAGGTAGTCGGTCTGCAGCTGGCTGTTGGCGTAGATGATCGAGTACCCAAGGCCGCCTTCGCCCACCGCGTTGGAGCTGGCGAACATCTCGCCGGTGAACGCGCCGATGACCGAGAGGCCGCTGGAGATGCGCAGGCCGACGAAGAAGCTCGGGATGGCGTGCGGGAAGCGCAGCTTGAAGAGCGTCTGCGCGCGCGAGGCATTGCCCATGCGGAAGAGGTCCAGGAGATTTTTTTCCACGCTGACCAGGCCCTGGGTCGTGTTCGCGATGATCGGGAAGAGGCAGATGATGAAGACGATGAGGACGATCGACCTCAGCCCGCTGCCGAACCACATCAGGATGAGCGGCGCCACGGCGAGGATCGGCACGGTCTGGAGCAGGATGGTGTAGGGGAACATGCACCGCCGGATGACGACCGATTGCGCGAGGACGAACGCGGCCAGCACCCCTCCGACCACGCTGGCGACAAAGCCGAGGCCGGCCTCCGCCGCCGAGATGCGGACCGCCGAGAGAAGGTTGTCCCGCTTCTCCAGGCCCGCGCCCAGGACGCGCAGCGGGTCGGGCAGGATGTAGGCGGGGATCTCGAAGACCTTCGTGGCGAGATGCCACGCGGCCAGGACCACGACGAAGACGCCGACCGGCCAGCCGAGCTGGGACAAGAAGCGCCTCATGGTCCGCCTCCCTTCGGTCCGGGGCAGATGTCGCGCAGCGCCTGCGAGACCTGGCCGACCAGGTCCAGGTAGGCCGGGTCGCTCCGGAGGTTCGGCAGGCGCGGAAAGGGGAACGGGACCGCGATCTCGCGGCGGATGCGGCCGGGCTTGGCCTGGAGCACGATGACGCGGGTGGAGAGGAAGACGGCCTCCGCCACGGAATGGGTGACGAAGAGCGCGGTCCACTTCTGCTCCTCGCGCAGCCGCAGCAACTCCTCGTTCAGGTGGTCCCGCGTCATCTCGTCGAGCGCGCCGAAGGGTTCGTCCATCAGCAGCAGCTTCGGCCGCGTGGCGAGCGCGCGGGCGATGGAGACGCGCATCTTCATGCCGCCGGAGAGCTGGCGCGGATAGTGGTCGGCCACGTCGGACAAGCCGACGAGCTTGAGCAGTTCGACGGCCTTGGCGCGGCGCTGGGGCGCGGTCGTCCCGCCTTCGAGTTCGAGACCGAGCCCGATGTTGCCGATCACCGTCCGCCACGGGAGCAGCGTCGCGTCCTGGAAGATGAAGGACATCAGCTCCCGCGCGTTCTCGGGCGTCATGCCGTCCACGGTGATGCCGCCGCCCGAGACCGGGCTGAGGCCGGCGACGAGCTTGAGCAGCGTGGATTTCCCGCAGCCCGACGGGCCGATGAGGCTGACGAAGTCTCCCCGGGCGAGGTCGAGCGAGATGTCGTCCAGCACAGTGGCACCGTTGCTGAAACGCTTGGTCAAACCGGCGACGGAGACGAACGGCTTGCTTGCCTGTCCCGGGACTTCGACGGCGGCCGAGGTTGGAAGCGCGGCGGTCATCTCAGGTGGCGAGGGCGAACTCGACGGACGACGGCGCGTCGGGCGTGTGCAGGATCTGCTGCATGGCCTTCTTCCAATCCCGCGGCGTGGCCTTGGCCGGGTGGATGTCGGAGCCGGGATGGCGGTCGTAGAGGGGGAAAGCGGAGCTGGCGATCTCGACGCGGATGCGTTCGCCCGCGGCGAAGACGCACGACGTCGCTTCCAGCGGAAACTCCCAGCAGTTCACCACGTCGGCCTTGTGCATGCCGTCCGGGAAGAGGAACGAAGACCGCGCCGCGCCGATGGAGATGTTCAAAGCCCGTCCGTCCTTTCCGACCTTGACCAGCTTGGCGACGAAGTCGGTCCCTTCGCGAGACGACCGGGCGAAGAGGCGGACCTTCGGCGAGCCGTAGACGTGGACCGGCGCGGCCAGTTCCGGCGAGGTGTAGACCAGCAGGTTGTTGCCGAGTTCGAGGCGGCCCTGCGCGAAGCAGCCCTGCATCGAGGCCGGACCGCCGGGCGCCATGACGGGGACCTCTGGATCGTGGACGAAGGTGTCGCGGGGTTCCTCCGTGGTCGGCTTCGCGAGCGAGAGCCGGCCGGAACCTTTCGAGGAGTTCGCGCGGTCTTCGCAGCGGAGAAACCAGGTCTGCTTCGGAGTCGTCGAGAAGCCCGGCCAGCTCTTCGGCTGATGCCAGTCGTTCGCGCCGAGGGCGAAGAGGTTGAGCTTCGGTTCCGCGTCGAATTCTCCCGAATCCTTCAACCAGTGGTTGAACCAGCGCAACAGCAACGCGTCGGTGTCGAGCAGGGCCTTCGGTCCGAAGTCCGCCTCTCCGACGAAGTTGCCCCACGGGATGTGCGTCCACGGCCCGGCCATGAGATACTGGTTCTCGCGTGCGGACTCCGAGCCGGCGTGGCGGACGAGGTTCTCGAAGAGGTCGATGCTCCCGTGCAGATACATGTCGTGCCAGCCGACGACGTGGAGCGCGGGCAGCGTGATGTCGCTCCAACGGCGGCTCAGGTCCAGCGCGGCCCAGTAGTCGTCGTGCTGTTGGTGGGTGATCCAGTCGCGGAAGTAGGTCGGAAGGCCCTTGGCCGTCAGGTGCGGCAGCCCGCCGTAGGGCGCGGCCTGGAAGGTGGGGACGAGGTCGGCCCACGCGGCGTCGAGGGCGGCGCCGGGTTTCTTCAGCTTCAGATGATGCGCGTCGCCGCGAAGCATCTGCGTGGCCCAGCCGATGGCACCGGCAAGCCGCAGGACGCCGTGGTGGTAGAACCAGCCGTGGTAGAGGTCGCCCGCCGTCTGCGCCGGGGCGATGCATCTGAGCGCTTCAGGCCGTTCGGCGGCGGCGAGGAGCTGGGTCGTCCCCTGATAGGAGAAGCCGTACATGCCGATGCGGCCGTCGCACTCCGGGCGCTGGGCGAGCCAGTCGATCGTCTCCGCGCCGTCCTTGCCCTCGTGGCGGAAGGGATAGAAGCGTCCGCCGGAATCGCCCCGGCCGCGCACGTCTTGGATGACGACGTTGTAGCCGTGGCGCGCGAACCAGACCGGATGCGCGTGGACGACCGTGGTCGCGATGTCGCGGCCGTAAGGCTGGCGGACGAGCAACGTCGGCGCGGGTTGGTCGCCGGCCGGATAATAGTGGTCGGAGACGAGGGCGGTGCCGTCCTTCAGACGGAACTTCACATCGCGCTCCACCGTGACGCCATCGCCGCAATCGACACGGAGGGATCTGGCCGCGAAGGAACGCGATGATCGCGGAGAAGAAACCTTCCCTTCGCGGTCTTTGCGCTCTTTCGCGGACGATGATCTCGCGGCGGGCTTGGTCACAGCTTCAGCAGGTTCTCGTAGGCGTGCATCTCCGTGAGGGCGGCGGCCACGCGGGTGGACATCTCCTCGCACCACGCGAGCCCCTTCTCGGCGGTCGACGGGTTCGGGTCGCCCATGACGCCGCTCGGGGCGATGTCTCGGGTGAGCCAGGCGTAGGTGGCGTAGGCGAACTCGGGCTTGAGCACGCCGGGGTCTCCGACCTGGGCGATGTAGTTGACCGTGTATTTGTCGGTGTGGACCAGTTCGGGCGTGGCGGCGAGCAGGAGCGACGTCTCCACCTCGCCGGCGTGGAAACCGTACTTGGCCTCCTGTTCGCCGAGACCGGAAGCACCGCCGCCGCCGAAGAGGCAGAAAACGCGCAGGCCGAACTCGGCGCGGAGATCGCGGGCCATGACGTCGATGACCGAGTGGTTCCCGCCGTGGCTGTTGAAGAACATGATCTTCTTGAAACCTCCCGCGTGGAGGCTTTCCGCTAGGTCGTGCAACACGGCCATGAAGGTGTCCCGGCTCAGCGAAAGCGTGCCGGGAAAGCCGATGTGTTCGTTGCTCTTGCCGTAGCAGACGGGCGCGGCGGCGTAGACGGGCAGGTCCTTCGGCAGCTTCCGCAGGGCGTGGCCGAGGATGTAGTTGTTGAGCAGCGTGTCGGTGGCCAGCGGCAGATGATGGCCGTGCTGCTCGATGGCGGCGGTGGGGATGATCACGAGCGACTTGTCCTTGTCCAGGGCCTCGACCTGTTTCCAGGTGAAGTAGGGCAGGAAGCGTTCATCGGGGATCCAGGTCTTCATGCGGGTCGGGGTCCGGGTCCGGGTTCAGAGACGGGTTTGAAGCCGATCATCTTGCCTGGGTTGAGCAGGCCTCGCGGGTCGTAGGCGGTCTTGGCCACGAGCTTGGCGTCGTCGGGCCGCCAACGGCCGCTGCCTTCGAGGTGGTTGATGTGGGGATTGGCCACGCCCACGCCGATCTCGCCGCAGTAGTCGATGATCTCCTGGAGACGTTCCTCCGTGGTGAAGCGGATGATCGGGATGCTGCCGGGCCCGACGACGCCCGCCGACCGGGCGAACTCGATGTGGAAGAGGAACTCGTCGCCGAACTTCGCCTTGAGAAGGTGCATCTGTTCGCGGGCGCGCTTGGGATCGAAGCCGCACTGGAGATAGGTGAGCGTCGGATTGCCCTTCAGCGCCCAGAGCGTGGTGTGGTTCCACGTGTAGTCGGAGAGCTGGGCGCCGCGCCGTGGTCCGGCATGGGGCGAGCTGAAGACGATCCGGCCGCCGGCCGAGACGGCGGTGCGGCCGAGGCGGTCCAACTGGTCGTCGACGATCTCGAAGAAGACGAGCGCCTTGCCGGGTTCGATCCATTTGAGGAGCGGCGTGAACCATCGCGGGACCGGCCACTCGAAGCAGGTGACGAGGCGTTTGCGGAAGGAATCGTTCTGCGCGACCGCCTCGGCGAAGGAGAAGCACGGGTCGAACGTGTCGAAGCTGACGGCGAGCTGGGCCCAGTCGAGCTTCGGCGCGAGATGGAACTCCACCCGCACCAGCACGCCGGTCGTTCCCCACGCATGGAGCGCCTTGAAGACGTCGGGACCGGTCAGATGGACCTCACGCGGCTCGGGTTCCATCGTCAGGAGGGTGATGGAGATGACCAGGCCGTCGCGGATCAGGCCGTGGGTGATGGAGCCGATGCCGCCGGAGCCGCCGCAGAGGAAGCCGCCGATCGAGGCCTTCTGCACGGTCGAGGGATAGCAGCGGAGTTCCCAGCCGGCCTTGCGGGCGGTGGTCTCGATCATGCCCATGCGCGCGCCGGGCTCGCAGACGGCGGTGCCGTCGGGACGGATCTCGAGGACTTTGTCGAAGCCGCCCATGTCGAGCACGATGCCGCCGTGGATGGGGACGCACTGGCCGTAGTTGCCCGTGCCCGCGCCGCGCACGGTGACCGGGATGCCGTTGGCGCAGGCGTAGCGGAGGACGGTCTTCACCTCGTCGAGCGACTTCGGCTGCACGGCCACCTCGCCTGATTTGTCCCGGAGCAGGCGTTCGAGGACCGGCGAATACCAGTAGAAGTCCTTCGACAGGCGATCGATCTCGGCCGCATCGGTCACAACGCGACCTTCCGGCAAGGCGGCCGAAAGGCCTCCGATCATCCCTGGGGTCATCATCACTTGGTCTTCCCGTTCTTGGCCGACGTCGTTCTCCACTGCCGGATGGCGGCCTGCATCCGGGAGTCTTCGAAGATGGCGTTGCACTCGGCCCGGGCGACCGGGCCGACGACCTCGCACTTGAGGTCGCTCTTCTTAACGAGGTCCTTCGCGTAGGTGTAGATCTGGCTACAATGGCGGGCCGCGTCGTCGATGGTCGCGCCGAAGACGACGCGGTCGATCCCGGCCCACAACGCGGCGGCCATGCACATGGGGCATGGCTCGCAGGTCGTGTAGAGCGTGTAGCCTTCCAGCGAGAGCTTCTTGAGCTTCTTCGTCGCGGCCCTCAGCGCGCGCACCTCCGCGTGCGAGGTCGTGTCGTGTTCCCGGGCCACGGCGTTGAGCCGCCGCAGCAGGCGCTTGCCGGTGGCCGTGGCGATGATGTCGGAGCCGAAGGGCGTCCGCGTCGGCTTGCCGAGATGTGCCGCCGTGCCCTTGGCCAGGTCGCGCATGCGCGACAGGTCGGCCGCGGTGGCCTTTGGGTCCGCTCGTGTTGAACTCATCCGGGTCCACCAAGCACGCGCTATTCCAAACCACGCACGTCATTGAACGGAGATGATGATTTTTGTGGATCATCGATTGGAGGAACAGCGCGCGGCAGCAAGCCTGCTATCAATTCCCGCAACGGTTTTGTTGTGCGTCCGCGACCGGATCAGTCCGTGTTCCGCGTCCGATGCCGCATCGAAGACCGGTCAAGAAAATGCAAACCGGGCCAAAATTCACCACACTGCGCATCCGCGACCTGTCCGACATGATCGCCAACGGGGAGGTGTCGCCCTCGGAGATGGCGGCCGACGCTGTCGGTTGTGCCCGCGAGATCAACGGCTCGAATTGTTGGCTGCATCTCGACCCTGATGACGTTCTCGCACAGGGCGAGCGGCAGACCACGGAACCTGTCGGCGGCGCGTCCTCCCGGTTGCGAGGCATCCCGGTCTCCGTGAAAGACCTGTTCGACGTCGCAGCACAACCCACGACCTGCGGTTCCCGGTCGTTCGGTGCTGGGAATCCCGTGGCGCGACATGACGCCGCTTTCGTGAGGCTTTGGCGGGAGCGCGGCGCGTTGCTGGCGGGCAAGACCCACCTCAACGAGTTCGCCTACGGCATCACCGGTGAGAACCCTTGGTCCGGCGACTGCACGATCCCCGGCCGGCGGGACCGGCTGACCGGCGGTTCCAGCAGCGGGGCCGCCGCCTCCGTGGTCGGCGGCAGCGCGTGCATCGGCCTGGGCACGGACACCGGAGGTTCTTTGCGTGTGCCCGCCGCGTTGTGCGGGCTCGTCAGCTTCCGTTCGCGCGACTGGTTCCCGGACCACCAAGGCACCTTTCCGCTCGCTCAGTCCTTCGACACGCTGGGTTGGTTGAACCGTCACCTTGGCGACGTGGGTTTTGTCGCCGCCTCGCTTTTCGGTGACGCCGTGAGGCCATCAAGCGGGTCGACGTTCCCGGCGCTCGTGTTTCCTGAGGGACCGATCCTGGAGGATTGCGATGCCGACATCATCGCCGGGCTCAAAGCGTTCCGGGAGCTATTGGAAGAAGTGGGCGCGCCTGTCGTTTCCTGCACTGCTGACGGCTGGGAGGAGGCCTTGGATCTCTTCGCACCGGTGCAGGCGAAGGAGGCCTTTGCGGTCCACCGGTCCCGCTTCTTGAGCAATCCCGCCCAATATTCACCGGCGGTGCGGGCGCGGTTGGAATGGGGGTCGCAGATGGCCGAGGCGGAGGTCTCGGGACTCCGCGAGCGGATCGGCCGGCTGGTCGCGCGCATGGCGGGAACGTTCGATGAGGGACCCCTCCTGGTGTTGCCGGCCACCTCCGTCTCCTGCTTGCGGAGAGGTGAAGACCACGGCGCCACCCGATCGCGCCTGCTGCGGTTGACGACGCCTGCGAGCCTGGGCTGCTGGCCGGTGTTGACGATTCCTTGGCGTCCCTCGGGCGAATCCACGGGGGTCGGTTTCCAGATCATCGCCCGACGCGGAGGAGAAAGCCTGCTCGTCACTTTTGCCGAATTGCTGGCGGCGCGGGCTGGATGTTTCTGATGTCCCCTATCTTCGGCCAAAAGCCGATCAACTGGACACGGTGTCCAAAAGCGGACACCGGGTCGGCGATGGAAATCCGCGATAAAGCCACCGGGGCAGGGCGGCTGCGAACCTGTAAGCAAGGTCGATACAATCGTTTCACGGCCTTCCGCATGGATCGTCTCCGTTCGATTCACAGCTTTCATGGGTGATGTCGGGCCGTTGGTATCACCGCTGCTCGGGGTGTTCTCAGGAGACAAACCTCCGCAGCCTTGAAGCATCTAGAGTTGTTGTTTCCGATGAACCCGATCCCGAAACCATGAAATCCCACAAACCTTCGAACTCGCGCCATCGCCTCAGCAGCCTCGCGACCGTGATGGCTGCTTCGTCTCTGCACCTTTCAACCCACGCCCAGACTCCGCCGTCGGCGATGGTCTCCACCAACACGACGGCCAAGATCCTCGTCGAAGGCCTGCCCGTGGAGGAAACCGTGCTCCCCACCGTCCGCCCCGTGCAGTCGGTGATGGGCGACGACCGGAGCATCATCGATACACCGCGGTCCGTCTCCTTGGTGACCAAGGCGCAGATGGAAGCCCGCGGGGTGTCCCGCGCCACGGACTTCAACCAGTATGCCCCGGGCGTCTACACGCCGTCCCGCTACGGCTTGGCCAACGTCCCGGTCATCCGCGGCGAGCTGTCCGAGATCTATCAGAACGGCCAGCGCATCATCTACAGCCGCAACTCGCTGCTCGCGAGCTTCAACGGCGTGGAGGCGATGGATATCGTGAAGGGCCCCGGCTCCGCGGTCTATGGTCCCCAGGGGCAAGGTCCCGGCGGCTACGTGAACTTCGTCACCAAAGCCCCCTATTTCGACGCCTTCCACGGCGATCTGACCGCGCGGTTGGGGACCTACGTCCCCGGCGGGCAGTCCTACTTCAGCCCCGAGTGGGTGCTCGATTTCGGCGGTCCCGTGAACGACAAGCTGGCGTATCGCGTCAGCTATCTCGGACGCGAGGCGGACGGCTACTACCAGAACGTGAAGGACAACACCCAGGACATCTTCACCGCGCTGACCTGGGTCGCGAACGACCGGTTGACCTTGGACTGGAACACCCAGTTCTACACATCCCGCTTCAACGAGGTCATCGGCATCAACCGCGTGACGCAGGAGCTGATCGACGACCGGATCTACATCGCGGGTCCGGTGCAGGCGAAGAACCGGTTCGGCGACCCGCTGGACTCGATCGGGCCTTTTGGTCTCAACGCCAACTTTGCGTTGCTGGATCCCGCCAAGGCCCGACGGGTCCGCGTCTATCCCTACCAGACCATCAATGCTCCTTCCGACTTCGCGTCGGGCCAGAAGTTCTCCTCCCAGCTCATCGCCACCTACACGGTCAGCGACACGGCCATGGTCATCAACCGGTCCTACGGTGAGACGCAGGAAAGCAAGAAGCTCTCGGGCTACGGCTACACCGAGCTGGTGCCGGAGAACTGGATGATCAACAACCGCACCGAATACCATCAGGAGTTCGCACCCTCGATTGTCGGCAAGGAATTGCCGATCAAGACGATCTCCGGGGTCGACCTCCGGTATTCGAGCCTGCTCGCGTATCAGGACTTCGGGACCGAGCCGTTCTTCCTCTACGACGTCACGGCCAACCCGGACACGTTCCGTCTGCCCGGGCTGGTGGCGGGCAAAAGTGCCGGTGCCGGCTTCAACGTCCCCGGCTCCCCGGGCTTCGGCGGCAATCCGTTCCCCAGCAACGGCAACCAGGATTCCACCCTGTTCCAGAGCGGGTTCTTCACCCAGTGGGACGTGGCGTTGCATGAGAAGTTCAGCATCGTGATGGGTGGCCGCGGCGACTATTTCGACGCGGATGGCCAGAACCCGGCCTTTGTGGAGAAGGCGGCCGGAGCGTTCTACAATTCCTCGGCCTCGGTGGTGGACGGTTCCGTGTTCGTCAGCGGCATCCTCAAATGGACCCCGACGATGTCGTCCTATATCACCTACGACCTCGTCAACAGCGTCCAGGGCAGCGGCAACTTCGGCGGCGTGGACGGGACGGGCGGCAAATCCGGCCTGAAACGGGCCTTGCAATCGGAGAGCGAGCTCATCGAGTTCGGTTCGAAGGCGAGCCTGCTCGACAACAAGCTGTTCGTGGGCGGGGCGTTGTTCCAGCAGACACGTCAAGCGCCGCAGCTCGTCGGCGCGCCCATCGGCATCGAGACGAAGGGCATCGAGACGAAGGGCATCGAGCTCGAGGCCGTCTATCAACCGACCCGCGCGTTCAACGCGAGCGCCAACTTCACGTTCCAGGACGCCAAGCAGGACGACTTCGGTTACCAGCAGACCTACAACTACCGCGACGGCTATCCGGCCGGCTTCATCGTGGACGGCCTGCCCGGCACCGGGTTCGGCAGCCCGAACTACAACTCCGCCAACGGACGTACCAAGCCCTCCGGCAAGCAGCGCGCCGCCAGCGTGCCGCAGGTCATGTTCAACGCCTACCTGACCTATCAGTTCAGCAACGGCTTCGGCGCCAGCGTCGGGCCCCAGGTCACCGGCGAACAGTGGCAGAACCAGGAAGGCACGCTGATCATCCCGACCCAGTACACCATCAACGCCTTCGTCTTCTACAAGCAGAAGAAATGGGAGGCCCAGGTCAACTTCTTCAACATCACCGACCAGCGCAACTGGACGTCCATCGATCCCAGCTTTGCCGGCAACGACGTGATCTACCCCGAGAAACCCTTCAGCATCAGCGGGCAGCTCAAGTTCAAGTTCTGAGCAGATTGCTCGTCCTCCTGTGCAAACCCTCCGTCGGCCAGTCCGGCGGAGGGCTTTTGTCCGATCGGCTCCGACCACTCCCCGACATAACCGATGAAACCCAGTTCTTCCCCGGAGCGGTTCCTCTCCCGGCTTGTCGCGCAGCTCTGCCTGCTCTCGGCCTTGGTCTGCGCGGGTTGTTCCCGACAGGCTTCCGGTCCTGCGACATCGGCCGCGGGAGACGGGACGGAGAAGCCGCTGCACAAGCTCACCTTCATCCACGACTGGTATCCCGAGGCCGAGCATGGCGGATACTTCGCCGCGAAGATGAAAGGGTTCTGGCTCGAACTCGGGCTCGACGTGACCATGGTGGCCGGAGGACCGAACTCCGAGATCGAGAAGCGGGTGGCCTTGGACGAGAACAGCCTCGGCATCGTGCGCGGCGACGCCGTCTTCATCGCCGTCGGACGCGGCCTGCCGGTCATCGCGGTGAACAGCTACTTCCAGCACGATCCGCAGGGGATCATGGTCCGCGAGGATTCGCCGGTGAAGACCTTCTCGGACTTGGAGGACCGCGATGTCGCCATGCAGATCGGCAACACGTGGTTCGCCTATCTCCAGAAGCGATACGGCCTCAAGAGCACCCGCACCCGCGCCGTGACCGGTAGCGTGGCGAACTTCGTGGCCGATCCCGACTGGATCACCCAGGCCTATCCGACCTGCGAGCCGTATTATGCCGCCAAGGCGGGAGTGAAGGCACGGATGCTCCAGATCAGCGACAGCGGCTTCGACCCCTACCGTGTGATAATAGCGAACAAGAAGCTCGTGGCGAAACATCCGGAGATCGTGACGGCCTTCTCGATAGGCGCCTACAAGGGCTGGATCGAATATTGCCGCGAACCGCAGACCGTCCACGAGCACATCCTTTCCATCAGCCCCACGATGGAATCGGAAGGCTTCAAGTTCAGCCATCGCAAGATGCGCGAGCTGCGGTTGATCGAGGGCGACCCCGCGAAGGGCGAGACCTTGGGCGACGTCAACCCCCGGCGATGGGAAGAACTCCATCAGCTCATGCTGGACAACCAGCTCATCAAATCGCCGATCGACGTCGCGTCGGTCTACACCGATGCCTTCGCTCCGTCGAAGGTCGGCGTCGATCCCAAGCTTCCACCGCCTGCTCTTTAGCCCCGTGAGCCGCCCGGTGTTCCAAACTGAGATGGACACGGACCGAGAGAGACGCCCAGCCGTTGGGTCGCGGGCCGCGTTCTGCCCTGCCTTTCCGGGTGGAGCGGCCTTGCCGCGAGGTCGCGGATCCGACTCGCCTCCGGACGGGTCCGCCTGCCGGATCCGTGTTCGTCCGTGTCCATCTGCGGTCAACCGTTCCCCGACCTCCCCGTGACTCGACTCCTCGTCAAGAACATCGGCCACCTCGTAACCATGAACCCCCAGCGCGAGGTGCTGCGGGACGCCTACGTCGTCGCCGAAGAGGGTTGGATCAGACAGGTCGGCACCGGCGCGGTGCCCGAGCTGGAAGGCGCACGGGTCGTCGACGCCAAGGGCGGCATCTGCATCCCGGGGATGATCAACACGCACCACCACATGTTCCAGAACCTGGCGCGTGCGTTCACCCCGATCTCCAACCTCCCGCTCCTCCCCTGGTTGGCGGGCCATGTCCCTCTATGGAAAGGCTTCACGCCGGACGACCTCTTCGTCGCCACGCAGGTCGCCGTCGCCGAGCTGATGCTCTCCGGCTGCACGCTGACGAGCGACCACCACTATCTTTTCCCGGCGGCCGCTTCGCGCGACATCCTCGACTCCGGGTTCCATGCCGCGCGATCGATGGGCGTCCGTTATGTCGGATGCCGGGGCAGCGTGGACAACCCGAGCCCGATCATGCCGGAATGGGCGTGTCAGAAGACCGATGTGATCCTCGAGGACTGCCAACGGATCTTCGACAAGTACCACGACGGCGGCCCCGGATCGATGTGGCAGGTGGCGTTTGCGCCCTGCACCGTCTTCGGCTGCGGAGGCACGCTCTACAAGGAGACCGCCCGCCTCGCCCGCAAGCTGAAGGTCCGCATGCACACCCATTCCGGGGAGACCATCGCCGAGAACGTCGACGCCGTGGCCACCCTCGGCATGCGCCCTGTGGAATGTCTCAGCGCCTACGAATGGGAAGGCGACGACATCTGGCTGGCCCACGGCATCCATTTCAACGACGCCGAGGTCGCGCATCTGACCCGCAACAAGATGGGCGTCGCGCATTGCCCCTGCTCGAACATGCGCCTCGGTTCCGGGATCTGCCGCGTCAACGACCTGCGCGACGGCGGCTCACCGGTCAGCCTCGGCGTGGACGGCAGCGCCTCCAACGATTCAGGCCACATGCTCAACGAGGCCCGGCTCGCGCTCTTGCTGACGCGGGTCGTCCACGGCGCGGAGTCCATGACCGTCGAGAAGGTCCTGGAGATGGCCACGCTCGACGGTGCCCGGAACCTGGGGCGCACGGCGGACCTCGGTTCCATCGAACCGGGCAAGTGCGCCGACCTCGCCGTGTTCCCCGCCGAGGATCTCTGGAGCAACGGTGCCGAGAACAAGGTCCATGCGCTCCTCCTCTGCCATCCGCGGACGGTGGACACCCTCATCGTCCACGGCGAGGTCCGCGTCGCCGACGGGCAGCTCGTCGGCGTCGATCTGCCGCGCCTGCTCGAACACCATCGCAAGACCGCGGCCCGCATCCACGAACGTCGTTGAACCCCCACGAACCATGCGCGCGTTGATCCTGTTGCTCCTGTCTCTGGTCGTGGTCGCCGACGCGTCCGCCGCCGAGCTGAAGAAGGTCAAGTTCCTGACCGACTGGTATCCGCAGCCGGAGCATGGCGGCTTCTACCAGGCGCTGCTCAAGGGCTACTACCGCGAGGCCGGGCTGGATGTGGAGATCCTGGCGGGCGGACCGGCTTCGTTCGCCCTGCCAAGAACGGCCGCCGGCCAGGTGGACATCGCGATGACGGCCACGGAGGACGTGCTCTTGGCGATCGAGCGAGGACTCCCGGTCGTGGCCGTGGGCGCGACGATGCAGCACGATCCGCAGGGCATCATGGTCCACGACGCGTCGCCGGTGCGTGATTTCAAGGACCTCGAAGGGAAGACGATCGCGTTGGTGCCCGGCTCCGCCTGGTTCGGCTACATGGTGAAACGCTTCCACCTGAAGAACGTGAAGGAACGCCCGCTGACCTTCAGCGTCGCGCCGTTCCTCGCCGATCCCGACTACATCACCCAGTGCTTCGCCACCTCGGAACCCTTCTTCGTCGAGAAGGCCGGCAAGAAGGCCCGCGTGCTGCCGCTGCAGAAGACCGGCTACGATCCGTACCGCGTCTTCTTCACCACGCGGAAGTATGCAAAGGCGAACCCGGAGACCGTCCGAGCCTTCGTCGGGGCCTCCACCCGCGGCTGGAAGGAATACATGGAGGAACCGGACGCGGTCCATGCCGAGCTCAAGAAGCGCAACCCCGAGCTGGACGCGGAGAAGATGAAGTTCTCTTGGCAGGCGCTCAAGGACGGGAAGTTCGTCCTGGGCGATCCGGAGAAGGGCGACGTCGTCGGACGCTTCGTCGATGCCCGGTGGAAGTTCCAATACGACGTCCTCAAGGACCTTGGTCTGTTGAAGAAAGGTTTCAACTACAAGACCGCCTTCACCACGGAGTTCATGCCCAAGTGAACTCCGGCCAGGCCCGCGGGACCGGTGTCACCAAAAGCCCACGTGGACCGACCGCGCTTCCTCTTCAAGGGCCGGTCCGATGACCTCGGTCGTGTGCCCGCCGTTCGCCAGCACCTCCCGGCATCCCAACGGCAGCTTGAGAGCGGGATCCCCGGTCATCGCGTACAGCGACGCCTGCCCCAGCCCGTAGACCACGCGCCGCACGTTGCCCCAGAAGATCGCCCCGGCGCACATCGGGCACGGTTCGGTGCTGGAATACAAAGTGAAGGAGGCCAACCGGGACGCGGGGAATGTCTTCGTCGCCATCCGCATCAGGTTGGTCTCTGCGTGCCCCGTGCAGTCGCCGCCGGTGATCACGGTGTTCTCGGCGCTCAGGAGGACGCCGCCGCGTTCATCGGCGAGGACCGCCCCGAACGGATGGTTGCCATTGGCCCGGGCCCTCCGCGCGGCGGCGAACGCTTCCCGCAGGCAGCGGGCATCGATGAGGTCGGTCATGGGCGCAAGTCTGGCTGGATAGCGGATAAGGCGTGGTCATTCGCTGATGCCGGGAAGCGCGGGACGCAGCGCCTCGGCGGCCAGGTCCAAGCGCTTGGCGATGGTGCTTAGCGCGCCGGACTTCTTGTCGGCGGCCGTGTTGATCAACGCGCGTATCTCCTCGTGCCGGGGCACCAGTTCCTCGGTCGTCTTGGGAAGTCCGAAGTAGTAGGTGTGGGTCAGCTTCAGCGTCTGCGCCAAGTCCTTCGCCTTGAGGGGATCGCCTTTGGCGTGGGCGGTGAGGAGCAGCGTCTTGGCGAACTGCTCCATGTACCAGCAGTCCAGCAGCGTGAACTCTCCCGCGGGCACGCCGGTGCGTTCGTCCGTGGTGAAGACCATGAGCTTCTGCCCGAGCGTGAACGTCTGCGCGCCCATGCCCATCAGCGAGCGCATCGAGTCGAGCACGACCATCTCGCCGCCGGTGTGGCTTCCGCCCGAGGTCGCCCAGACCGATGCCGAGACCCCCCAGAGCGGCTCCGAACCGGTCATCTCGAAGAATCGCCGGAGCGGAGCCGAAGATCCCTGCGACCAGGTGGAACCGCCGATCACGATCACCGGAGCGCCCCGCAACAGAGCGCGGGCCTCACCCTCGTTGCGGAGCGCGGGGACGCCGTTGATGAAGCCGACCTTCACGGGCAGCCGATGTTCTTCGGCCAGGCGTCTGAGTTCGAGGGCGATGCCCAGTCCGGCCCGGACCGAATCAAAGCGCTTCGTGTAGGTGCTCGGGGCGAACGTGAGGAAGCGTACCTCGGGAGGATTCGCTGCCGGGACCACATCCTGCGCCACCAGGCCGGCGGGCCGGAGCATCCCGGAGAGGGAGGTGCCGATGAGGACGAACATCGCGGCGAGGCGTGCGCGTCGCAGGATCAAGGTAGGATCAACCATGCCGCCCGGAGAGCAGCTTTGCTTCCATGGTCTCGAGGCGGAGTCGCTGCGTGCGAAACGGACAAGTTCGACCAATACATCCCCTCCGGCTGGCGATTTTTTTGCGGCACCACAAATCCGGACCACAGGCTTCAACGCCATCGAAGGGGATACGCGAAAACACCGAGCGGCTTTGCTGGCATTTCAGGATGGGGATCGATGCGCGCCGCGATCTTCGCGGTTGATGGCAGAGCGCCTGCTACTACCCAGTGGTAGGCGACGCGCGTCCGGGTCGCCCAACCCAAGCTATGCTGGCCAATACCGTGGTAGACACTTTCATCAAGGGCGGGCCCATCATGTGGCCGCTGCTCATCTGCTCCATCGTGGCGTTGGCCGTCGTCGGCGAGCGTTTCCTCTGGTGGAGCCAGCAGCGTCCCAAGAAAGACATGGACCGCCGGCGCAAGGTGTTCGAGGCGCTCAAGGCCGGCGACCTCGCCGTGGCCTCCAGCATGTCGCGGTCTTCGCCGGACCCGGCCATCCGTATGATCTGGGAGGGACTGAACTACGCGCACACGGCCGATTCGCTTCCCGGGGCGCTCCAGGTGGCGGCCTCGGACGAGGTCGACCGGGCCGAGCGCTTTCTTCCGGTGATGGACACGGTCATCACCTTGGCGCCGTTGCTGGGGCTGCTCGGCACCGTCACCGGCATCATGCACTCGTTCAACTTCGTCGGCACCGACGAGCTCGCCGCGACCAAGGTGTCCGGCGGCATCGCCGAGGCGCTGATCGCGACCGCCTACGGGCTGGGGACGGCGATCTTCTGCCTGGTCCCCTACAATTTCTTCAACCGGAAGGTCGACCGCCTCCAACGCGAGCTGGAGACCGTGGCGACCAACGTCGAAGTCCTCGTCGAAGCCTACAAGTTCAAGAAGAATGAAGCTAAGCTCACGACGGTCGCGTAACGGCCACGGCGGCAAGGCCCGCATCGAGATCATCCCGCTGATCGACATCATGTTCTTCCTGCTCGCGTGCTTCATGCTCGTGAGCCTGAGCATGATACAGATGAAGGGGATCAAGGTGAACCTGCCGGTCGCCTCGTCGGCCCAGCCGGAGTCCAAGTCCGACTTCTACACGATCAGCGTGGACAAGAAGGGCGACGTCTTCCTCGACAAGAAGCCGATGGACCGCGGCGCCCTCATCGCCGAGCTGGTCAAGCTGAACAAGGCGAGCACCAACGGACCGCGGGTCTACATCAGCGGCGACCGCGAGGTGTTCTTCGGGTCGGTCATCGACGTGCTCGACAAGGTGAAACTGGCCGGCATCCAGAAGGTCGCCTTCGAGATCAACCGCGCTTCGCCGCCGCCGGATTCCGCCGCGACGAAGAATTGACCCCATGAGCGCCGTCCTGGACAGGTTGGCCGAACTCGACCTGAAGCTGCCCGGACCGCCGGCATCGGGAGGCAACTACCTGCCTTTCCGCGTCGTCGGCAACTTGGTTTTCCTGCCGGGTGTGATCTCCAGCTGGAACGGCAAGCTTACTCATGCCGGCAAAGTCGGCGGCGGACTCAGCATCGAACAAGGCTATGACGCCGCCCGTATCTGCGCCCTCAACCTTCTGGCCAATCTTCAGGCCGCCGTCGGCGATCTGGACCGGGTGAAGCAGGTCGTCGGCGTGAACGGCTACGTGAACTGTGTGCCCGATTTCTCCGCCAGTCCCAAGGTCATCAACGGCGCCTCGGACCTGCTCGTGGCGGTGTTCGGCGATGCGGGGCGCCACGTCCGCGCGGCCATCGGCGTCAACGGCTTGCCCCTCGGGGCAGCGGTCGAGGTGCAGATGACCGTGGAGATTCACTGATATGGCCGAGCACTTCCTTTCCAAGGCCCACGTCCATACCCGTTGGGACAACCGGCTCCCGCCGGCGATCGAGATCGAGTCGGGCGATGTCGTGGAGTTCGAGTGCTTCGATTCGAGCGGCGGCCAGGTCACGCCCGCGAGCACGTTGGACGACTACGCCAAGATCGACCGTGGCCGCATCCATACGATCACCGGCCCGGTCTTCGTCAAAGGGGCGAGACCGGGCGATGTGCTGGAGATCAAGGTCCGGCGCGTCCGCCATCACGGATGGGGATGGACCAGTCTCGTGCCCGGACTTGGCGCCTTGCCCGGGCGCTTCCCGGACCTTTTTCTGTTCATCTGGGAACTGGAAGAGACCGTCAGCCGGTCGCTCGCGCCCGTGACGCTGCCGTTGGCTCCGTTCCTCGGCATCATGGGGGTCGCGCCACCGACGGCCGGTGAACACCGAACGCGGCCTCCGGGTCCGTTCGGTGGCAATCTTGACATACGGCAGCTGGTCGCGGGAGCGACGCTCTATCTTCCGGTCTTCAACGAAGGCGCCCTCTTCTCCGCTGGCGACGCCCATGCCGCACAAGGCGACGGCGAGGTCTGCATCAACGGCATCGAGGCCCCGGTCGACGCCGAGCTGCAGCTCACGGTCCGCCGCGACTTCCGCCTCGACCAGCCGTTCGCCGAACTTCCTCCGGCCAAGGCGCCCGCGCTGCCCTCTCTGGGCGCCTTCGCCTTCATCGCCTCTGCCGAACAGCCGATGGACGCCGCGCGCGACGTGGTCAACCAAGCGATCGATTTCCTGATGGCGCGTCTCTCTCTGTCGCCGCCGCACGCCTATATCCTGTGCAGCGTGGCCCTCGACCTGAGGATCAGCCAATGCGTGAACACGCCGATGATCACCGTGACCGGCATGCTCGAGCGCGCTCTTTTCGCGGACGAACGATGACTGCGACCGGCACCGGGCGATCCGAAGCCGACTGGTCCGCCGTGCGCGGGCCTGGTGCGGTCTCGGCGATGTTCTTTCTTCTATGCCATTGCAAACCATCAGCCCTAGCCCAGCCCTACCTCTCGACCGGAACCAGGCGGTGGAAGGCTGGGGGGAACGGGCCACCGGCCCGGTGGGGCGGGCTAACAGCCCGCCGCGTTGGGTGCGCCGGGCACGCACCCACCGACAGGTGAGTCTTTGTGCCG
>JBBRQL010000060.1:0-18569 GCA_038226425.1 Verrucomicrobiota bacterium | reverse complement strand
TCCAGAATTGTACCGATTCAGACGACGACTTCTGCGGTGCCGCCCAGCTTTTCAATCGCTGCTTTCGCGGTCGCACTGAACTTGGCAGCCTTCACGTGAAGTTTCTTGGTCAACTCACCAGCCCCGAGGATCTTGATTTTCAGCTTTTTCTTGCCGCTCGCCAAACCCGAGGACCGCAGAAGGGCTTCGTCGATGGTGGCTCCGTCGTCGAACTCGTTGAGCAGCTCCAAGTTGATGGGCAGATATTCGGTGCGGAACGCATCGTTGTTGAAACCACGCTTGGGCAGACGGCGGATTAACGGCATCTGGCCGCCTTCGAACCCGATGCGGATCGAGCTGCCAGAACGGGCCGTCTGGCCTTTTCCGCCGCGTCCGGACGTCTTGCCGTGGCCGCTGGATTCGCCGATGCCGTAACGCTTCTTGCGATGCTTCGCACCAGGGCGAGGTTTGAGATTATGGAGGCGCATCATACTCAGGAGGTCTTCTTGGTGAGCCGCGCTTCCAAGCCGCGGGCTTTATAGATGTTCTCGCGGCGACGGAGCTGCAGGAGCGCCTTCAACGTGGCCTTGGCTACGTTCGCGGCGTTCTTGGACCCGAGGGACTTGGACAGGACGTCCTTGATCCCGACCGACTCCACGATGGCGCGGACCGTCTTTCCGCAAATCAAACCGGTACCGGGGCTGGCCGGTCGGAGGAGCACCTTGGCGCCGCCGAAATGAGAATAGACCTCATGGGGGATGGTCTTGTCCTTCAGGGACACCGCCAGCAAGCGCGCCTTGGCGTTCTCGCCGCCCTTGCGGATGGCTTCGCTGACTTCTTTGCCTTTCCCGAGGCCCAAGCCGACGCGTCCTTGACGATCGCCGACTACGATCAGAGCGCTGAAGCTGAAACGACGTCCGCCCTTGACCACCTTCGACGAACGGTTGATGAACACCGTCTTCTCGGCGAACTCGCCCTTGTCATCGGAATCCCCGCCCGGACGGCGCGGACGACGCGGACCGCGGGGCCCGCCCCGATCGAAGCGTTGTTCCGGACGGCCTTGAGGCGCCTCGGCGGGCACTGCGGCCGCCGGCGTCGGGGTAACATTTGTGATATCGTCAGCCACTATAGATTCCTCCGTTTGGATTAAAACTTGAGACCGGCCTCGCGAGCAGCATCGGCAAGCGCCTTCACTTTACCGTGATACTTGGCCGAGCCGCGGTCGAACACGACCTCGGCGACACCTTTGGACTTGGCCGCTTCGGCGGCCGCTTTGCCGATGATGGCGGCGGACGCCACGTTGGCGCCCTTCACTCCGGCGGGGGCAACCTTGTCCCGGCTGCTGACCGCGGCGACGGTATGCCCGGCGGCGTCATCGATGAACTGGACATAG
This sequence comes from Verrucomicrobiota bacterium, assembly GCA_038226425.1. Lineage (GTDB taxonomy): Bacteria > Verrucomicrobiota > Verrucomicrobiia > Limisphaerales > UBA9464 > CAIVQB01. The sequence goes on along the minus strand of JBBRQL010000060.1, from coordinate 17,197 downwards.
ATATGCTGGCCGGTGAACTTCACGCTCATCCGGGGGCGCTCAGAGCTGCCGCTGACCTTCTTACGGACGCGCCAATGGCGGAGCTGGGCGAGTCGCTGCTTATGTTCGGTTCTCATTCTGAGACGGAAATCAGTGGTTGAAGGATGGACACCTTACTGGACGGTCTTGCCTTCCTTGCGGATGACCTTCTCGCCGGCGTAACGGACACCTTTGCCCTTGTACGGCTCGGGAGGATAATAGCTGCGGATCTCGGAGGCGACGCGACCTACGACCTCTTTGCTCGCACCGTCGATCGTGACCTTCGTGTTCTCCTCGACCGTCACCTTGATACCGGCGGGGATCGGATAGAGAACCGGGTGGCTGTAACCGAGTGAAAGGTTCACCACGGCACCCTGGACGGCGGCTTTGAAACCGACGCCCTGGATCTCGAGCTTCTTCTGGAAGCCGTCGCTCACGCCTTTGACCAGATTGTTGACCAAGGCACGGGCGAGGCCGTGCATCGCCTTCGAGCGGGAAGTATCGTCAGCCCGTTGGAGGACGACATTCCCGCCATCGATCTTCGCGGTGGTCAAGGCAGGAAGTTCAAGCTCAAGCTTGCCCTTGGGGCCTTCGACGGAGACACGGTTCCCGGCGACGGTCACCTTGACCTTAGCTGGGATCACTACCGGAGTTTTGCCAATACGGGACATACGAATCCTTTACCAAACGAAGCAGACGAGCTCCCCACCGATGTTTTGTTTGCGCGCCTCGGTCCCGGTCAGGAGGCCTTTCGGGGTGGAAAGGATGGCGACACCCATGCCGCCCAAGACGCGAGGGATCTCCGAGCTGCTCACATAGCGACGGAGGCCGGGTGAACTGACCTGTTTGAGGCCGACGATGACGTTTTGTTTGCCTTGGTACTTCAAGCGGAGTTTCATCCGTTTGATGGTGGTCCCCTCGACCGTGACGGAAGAGATGTAGCCCTCGTCCTTCAAGATCTGGGAGATGGACTCCTTCATCTTGGAATGAGGGATGACCACTTCGGCGTGCTGGGCGAGACCCGCGTTGCGGATGCGGGTCAGTAGGTCTGAAATCGGGTCGTGCATGGCGGCAAATGGTTACCAACTGGCCTTGATCACGCCCGGGATAAGTCCGGCGAGAGCGGCCTCGCGGAAGGTGAGACGGGAACAGGCGTACTTGCGGAGATATCCGCGACGACGTCCGCTGAACTTGCAGCGGTTCACCACCCGCACCGGGCTGGCGTTCTTGGGCAGCTTCTGGAGACCGAGATAGTCGCCTTTGGCTTTCAGTTCCGCCCGGACGGCGGCGTACTTCTTGACCGTCTCCTGTTTCTTCAGGTTGCGTTCGCGCCAGGATGTTTTGGCCATATGAGGTCTCTGGGAAAGTTTACTTGGAGAACGGCATGCCCATCAACTTGAGGAGATCGTACGCCTCTTCGTTGTTGTCAGCCGTGGTGACGATGGTTATGTCCATCCCCTGCTGACGCTTGATCTTCTCGAGCTCGATCTCGGGGAAGATCGTCTGGTCGGGAAGGCCGAGCGAAAAGCTGCCCCGTCCGTCGAACTGACGGGCCGAGATCCCGCGGAAGTCACGGATGCGGGGAAGAGTAGAAGTCACCAACCGGTCAAAGAACTCATACATCACGTCCCGGCGGAGCGTGACCCGGCAACCGATGGCCTGGCCCTCGCGTAGCTTGAAGTTCGCGACGCTTTTCTTCGCCTTGCAGACCACGGGCTTACGGCCCGTGATGGAGGTCATGTCCTTGACCGCCTCCTCGACCGAGCCTTTCTCGGCCGATGCGCTCACGCCCATGTTGACCACGATTTTCTCGATGCGCGGGATCTGGTGCACGTTCGTGTAGCCGCGCTTCTCCTTGAGCGCTGGGACCACTTCTTGGACGTACTTCGTGTAAAGACGGGGCTTCATGACGGTCTAGGAGATTATCGGGTTTGTTTGGAACGCTTAGCGCTCCGGCGTTCGAACTCCTCGACCTTCATCACGTTCGAGGAATGGATGGAGCCCTCCAACCAGAGGAGCCCGCCTTCCGGGTTCTGCTGGCTCTTGGTGAGATGGTGCAGGACAGGCTTCACCAGACGGCGCTTCTCGTCGTTCTCCTTGCTCCGATCATCGGAGCCTTCGAGGACCACGGCTGCTTTCTTGTTCAGCACTTCCTTCACCTTGCCGCGCCGCCCTTTGGCGGAACCTGCGATGACGACGACTTCGTCCCCGCTGCGGATATGCAATCGTTTTGTTTCCACTTTCATGGTTCGTGTAGCGGTCAGATCACCTCAGGAGCGAGCGAGATGATCTTCATGAACTTCTTTTCGCGCAACTCACGGGCGACAGGCCCGAAGATGCGGGTGCCCTTCGGGTTGTGGTCTTTGTCGATGATGACCACAGCGTTCCGGTCGAACCGCACGTATGACCCGTCGGAGCGGCGGATGATCTTCCTGGTCCGCACGACCACGGCATCCTGGACCTCGCCCTTCTTGACGGATCCGTCCGGAGCCGCTTCCTTGATATGGACCTTGATCACGTCGCCCACTTGGGCGTAACGTTGGTTGCGGCCGAGAACACCGATGACCCATGCGATCTTCGCACCGGTATTGTCGGCCACATCGGCACCTGAGCGTACTTGAAGCATAGAATGTCTTTCAGTTCAGGGTTTCGCTTTGCTCGACCCATCAGGGTTGAGCACCTCGACCAAGCGCCAGCACTTCGTCTTCGACAACGGCCGGGTCTCTTGGATCCTGACGATGTCGCCGACGGAAGCGACCTCTGCGTCGTCATGGGCGTAGAGCTTCTTGTAGCTCTTGACGACCTTCTTGTACTGCGGGTGCTGGAAGCGGCGCTCGACACGGACGACGATGGTCTTGGTCATCTTGTCGGAGACCACTTCTCCGACGCGTTCTTTGCGGTGACCGCGGACTTGGGTTTGCTCAGCCATAGTTCGTCAAGCTTTCGGAGCGGCGGTTTTCTTGCGCAGTTCGGTCAGACGGGTCTGACCGCGGGCGATCTCCTTCCGCAGCTCGCGGATACGGTGCGGCTTCTCGAGCCGGGCGGTCGCCTTCTGGAGTGTCAGGTTGAACAGCTCCTGCCTCAGATCAAGGCTTTTTGCCTTGAGTTCCTGCGCGGACAGATCGCTGAAAACAGTTTTAGCCATGTGGTCTTCCTCAAGCCAGCTTGCGCCGGACGATGAATTTCGTGGAGATAGGGAGCTTGGTGGATGCCAGCCGCATCGCCTCCCGGGCGACCGCTTCGGTGACACCGTCCACCTCGAACAGGATGTTCGCGGGGCGGATGACCGCGACCCAAGATTCGACCGCACCTTTACCGGTGCCCATGCGGACCTCGAGCGGCTTCTTGGTGTAGCTCTTGTCGGGGAAGACGCGGATCCACACCTTGCCGCGGCGCTTCATGTAGCGGGTGACCGCGACACGTGCAGCCTCGATTTGCTTGGTGTCGAGCCAGCAACGTTCCAACGCCTGCAGGCCGTACTCACCGAACGCGACCGCGTTCCCGCGGGAAGCGAGACCGGTCCGGTGACCGCGGTGCATTTTCCGATACTTTACTCTGGCCGGCATCAAAGCCATAAACGCTCTCTTCTAGAAATGGTGGTTGTCGGTGGACCTAGGCGGAAGCCTCGGTCGTCTTCGTGGTCAAAGGCGCCTTCTTGATCTCGCCTTTGCATATCCAGCACTTGATACCCAGCTTGCCGTACATCGTGCGGGCTTCAGCAAAACCGTAGTCGATGTTGGCGCGCAACGTGTGCAAAGGGACACTGCCCTCGTGGTAGGTCTCCACGCGGGAGATCTCCGCGCCGCCGAGCCGGCCACCGCAGCGGACCTTGATGCCTTCGGCACCGAAATCCATCGCTGTCTGCAACGCCTTCTTCATGGCGCGGCGGAAAGAGATGCGGCGTTCGAGCTGGATAGCGATGTTGACCGCCACCAACTGCGCGTCGATCTCGGGCTGCTTCACCTCTTGGATGTCGACATAGACATCCTTGCCGGTGAGCTTCGAAAGATCTTCTTTCAGCTTGTCGATCTCGGTTCCTTTGCGGCCGATCACGACACCAGGACGGGCCGTGAAAATCGTCACACGGCACCTAGAGGCGGCGCGTTCGATGTTGATGCGAGGCACGGAAGCACCCTCGAGGCGACGTTGGAGAGTCTCGCGGATGACGCGATCTTCATGCAACAGAGCCCCGAACTCCTTGTTGGAGGCGAACCACTTCGAGCGCCAGTCATGGTTGACCGGGATGCGGAAGCCTATCGGATTGGTTTTCTGGCCCATATGCTTACTTGTCCGTGAGAACGATCTTGATATGGCAGCTGCGCTTCAGCATGGGGCCGGCGGATCCCCGCGCCTTCGGCAGGAAACGTTTCATGCTGCCGGCGGTGAGAGCGTGCGCCTCGGCGATGACCAAGGTCTCGGACTTGAGACCGTGGTTGTTCTCGGCGTTGGCGATCGCGGACTTGAGCGTCTTGGCGACGGCGGTGGCCGCCTTGCGACGCACGAAGCCGAGCGTGGAGAGCGCTTGGACCGCGTTCATCCCCCTGACCTGGCGCACGACCTCGCGCGCCTTCTGGGCGGACATCCGGAGATTTTTGTATGTGGCGGTGACTTCCATGCGAATCCTTAGGACTACTTGGCCTCGGCCTTGGCTGTGTGGGCGCCGTGCTTCTTGAAGGTCCGGGTGATCGAGAACTCTCCCAGTTTATGTCCGACCATGTTCTCGGTCACGAACACCGGGTGGAAGGCCCTCCCGTTGTGGACGTTGAACGTCAGCCCGACGAAATCAGGCGTGATGGTGGAGCGACGGGACCAAGTCTTGATCGGCAGCTTCGACTTCGCAGCCTTTGCCTTCTCGACTTTGTCCAACAGATACAGGTCGACAAACGGACCCTTTTTTAGCGAACGTCCCATACGCTTACTTGAGTTTCATCGGCCGACCATCGCGACGAACCAGGATGAACCGGTTCGAGATCTTGCGCTTGTTCCGGGTGCGGGCACCTTTGGCAAGTTTGCCCCACGGCGACATCAGGTGCTGGCGTCCGCCACCACCCTTAGATTTGCCCTGACCGCCACCATTCGGATGGTCGACCGGGTTGCGGACCATGCCGCGGCTCATCGGGCGCTTGCCCAACCACACGTTGCGGCCGGCTTTGCCGATGGTGACATTCTCCCACTGAGCATTCCCGACCTGGCCGATGGTGGCCAAGCAACGCTCGTGGATCAACCGGATCTCGCCGGAAGGCAGCTTCACCTGCGCATACCCGCCGTCCCGCGACATCAACGTCGCGGACGAACCGGCTGAGCGGACGATCTGTGCACCACGGCCTGGGACGAGCTCGATGTTGTGGATGCTGATGCCGACCGGGATGTTCCCGAGAGGAAGCGCGTTCCCGACTGTCGGGGCCGCCGCATCACCGCTCATCAAGGTGTCACCCACTTTGATCCCGTCCGGAGCGACGATGTACGTCTTCACCTTGTCGGAATATTCCAGGAGGGCGATGCGGGCGCTGCGGCCCGGATCGTATTCGATGGCGACGACGGTCGCCGGCACACCGAACTTCTTCCGCATGAAGTCGACGATGCGGATCTTCTGCTTGTGCCCGCCACCGATGGCGCGGGCGGTCACCCGGCCGTAGTTGTTGCGGCCACCAGTTTTCTTCTTGGTGAACACAAGCGAACTTTCCGGGTACGTCTTTGTGACGTCCGAAAAATCCTGCACGGTCGTATACCGCTGGGACGGCGTTAACGGTCTAAACGTTTTCACAGCAAAAAAATCACGAAGCGGAGCTCACGCGGGGTTCGGCCATAATTCCCTTTCCGCGTGGAGCGGATTGGTTGTCGGCCTAACCGACTTCCCGAAGCAACCAGTTACAATTGAAACGGGAGCGCAGAGCTTAGGAATTGGAGGCTTAGCTGCAATACCTTTTTTGATTTTTTTCGCGGACCGATGCGGAACGCACCTGCGGCAAGAGCGATGGAACACCCTGTTTGCAGTACTTTGGTCGCGTCCGTGGTGGCCATGACAGATACCCGGAAAACGTCACGGAACCTCCAAGATGTCGAGTGCGTCGATTCATCAGGAAATCGACGGCCGGTCAGTTCGGCATCGCGGCCGGAGGGAACGGCGTCGCGGTCAGCGGGTTTCCGCCGCGCCGATGACGGAGCAGATCCGCCTCGCTCGAAAGGGCTCTTCACCGGTTGGGGGTTGAAGTTTTCGGCTCGGCCTCCAAGCGTCCCTCCATGCTCAAGCACTCGCTGATACACCCGGAGATCAACGCCATCCTCGGCCGCGCGGGCCACCACGCGAAGGTCCTCATCGCTGACGGCAACTATCCCGCTTCGACGAAGAAGGGCCCGAACGCGCAGGTGATCCACCTCAACCTGGCCCCCGGCTGCGTCACGGTCGCGCAAGTGCTCAAGGCCATCCTGAGCGCGGTCCCGGTCGATCTCGTGAACACGATGGGCATCCCGGCGGACGACGCGTACGCCAAGTTCGGCGAACCTCCGGCATGGGCGGAATTCCGCGAGATCGTGGCAACGAACGACCCGAACCTGCGGCTGGAGCCGGTGCTGAAGTGGGATTTCTACAAAGCGGTCGAGTCGCCCGACCATGTGCTCACCGTGCAGACCGGTGACCAAGCCCTGTGGGCCAACGTGCTCCTCACGCTCGGCTGCCGGACTGTTTGAGTACAAGAGCCCGCTTCCGCACTGCCGGCGGCGCGCTCAAGCCGCGACCTAACGTCCGGTCTTGGCCTGCGACATCGCTGCGAGCGCGGCGACCGTCTCCGCTGGTTCTTGGTTCAGCCCGACCTGGCGGTGGATGATCTCCCCTTCGGCGTTCAACACGGTGATGACGTTGGAGTGGGCGAACTGGCCGCGCGCATCACGCTGGTAGTTCACGCCGAGCAGGACCGCGAGTTCGCGCACGTCGTCAGGCCGCCCCGTGAGCAAGGTCCAGTGGTCCGTGCCAAGGTGCATCTGCTGGCGATAGGCGCGCAGGGCCTCCGGGGTGTCGCGTTCCGTGTCGAAGCTGACGAGCACGAAGTCCACCCGGTCGCGCAGTTCCGGAGCGAGGGTCCGCTGGATCCGCTGGAGGTCGTCCACGATGATGGGGCAGGCGGATTCGCAGCGGGTGAAGACCATGGCCAGCACCTGCGGGCGTCCCCGCAGCACGCCGAGCTTCACCTTGCGGCCGACATCCGAGGTCCAAGTGGAATCGAGCAGGTAGAGCGATCTGTCGGTGGGCGCGTTCGTGGTCAGCGCGGCGCGACAGCAGGGCGGAAGATGGGTGACGGCGGTCGTCTTGAGAGGTTCTGCCCGCAGGACCATCACGAGACCGAGAGCGAGGAGCGACGCGAGACAAGTCTTCATGGGGCCGGGGACAGGCGGACGGGGAATTCAGGCAGGTCTTGGGCGCACCGGAAGCCGAGATCGTGGACGGCGTAGGGCGCTTGCAGGCTGCTGCGGAGACCGAAGCGGAGGAAGGCGGCGTAGTCCGACGGGTTCTTCGCGGCCTGCGAACCGCTGCCGCAGAAAAGCCGCCGCTCCAGGCCCGCATCGCCGCGCGCGTCGCCGGTGACCATCGCGGTGTTGAAGTCCGACACCCACTCCCAGACAAGGCCGTGCAGGTCCTGCACGCCGAAAATGTTCGCCCGGCCGCCGCCGACCGCGGGCAGACGCCCGGGTGACGGGGCCGAGTGCCAAGCGGCGATCTCCCGCTGGAACTCGACGTCGTTCTCGCCGTCGGGGCGCGTGGGGCTCGCGGCGGCGGCGAGTTCCCACTCGGCGGTGGTGGGAAGACGTTTGCCCTTCCATGACGCGTAGGCCTTGGCCGCGAACCACGAGACCTGGGTCACGGGGCTGGCCATCGGCGCGGAGACGCCCGGATGCAGGTCGCCGGTCCAATCTGCGAGATAGTTGGCGTCCGCGAACAGCCGCTTCACCTGCGACCGGCGCCAACGCGGGTCCGCTCGGACGAAACCGAGGAAGTCCTCGTTCGTGATCGGCAACCGGTCCAACGCGAAAGCCTTGACCGGTACCTCCTTGGCGTCGGCCTCGCTGCGGAAGGGCGGCTGATAGACACCGGCCGGCACGGTGACCATGCCGGCCGGTGGGTGGGTCCCGTCCGGACTTCCGGACGCGAGCGGGCTGCCGAAAACCACGAGACAGACCACCGACAAGAACGCGGTCATCGGCCTCCCGAGCCGTGGCTTCGACGAAGAGGACGCCATCACGCGGCCGTCCTCCGCGATCCGGCGGTGGACCGCCGGTCCCATGGACAGGATCGGCGGCCTGCAGGTCGGGCCAAGGCGTTCTCCGATGAGGCTCATGGTCGGCGTCTCACTCGAACGTGTTGGCCGGCGGCGGCGGCGCCTCGCTGCGGATGCGGCGGACCTCGGCGACGCTCACCGCGTCCCCGCTGTTGCCCCAGCTGTTGCGCACGTAGGTGATCGCGTTGGCGATGTCCTCATCGGGGAGATAGTTCAGCGGGATCATCGTGCCGTTGAACTTGGTCCCGTTGACGGTGACCTCGCCCGACATGCCCTGCAGCACGGTCCGCACGGCACGTTCCTTGTCCGCCATGAGGAAGTCCGACTTGGCCAGCGGAGGGATCTGCCCCGCGACGCCCTGCCCTTCCACCTGATGGCACACGAAACAGGTCTGCATGAAGACCTGCTTGCCCTTCTCGACCTGGATCTCCTTGGTCAGGCTGGCGATGCGCGGGTCGGTCTTGATGGCCTCCTTCATCTGCGCCTGCAACGACGCGACCTTCTTCTCCGAATCGCTGCCCGCCTCGGCCTGACGGCCGAGATACACGGCGTCGACCTCCTTGCCGGAATAGACCAGCAGGTCCTCCTTCCCGGAGACTTTCAGCATGCCGAGCGCGCCTTTGTTGAAGGCCCGGGACAACGAGTGGTCCACGATCACGAACGTGCCGGGCACCTGCACCTTGAAGTCCACGATCGCCGATCCGCCGGCCGGGACGAGCGTGGTCTGGACGTTCTGCTGCGACGCGACGGTGCCGCCCTCGGGATAGACGCGGTCGAAGATCTCGCCGATGACGTGGAACGACGAGAGCAGGTTGGGCCCGCCGTTGCCGACGTAGAGCCGCACCGTCTCGCCGACGTTCGCCGTGATGGCCTTGTCGCCGACGAGCGCGCCGACGGAGCCGTTGAAGACGACATAGGTCGGCCGTTCGTCGATGGCCTTTTCCTGGTCGAAGGTCTGAAGGCCGGGCGTGCCGTATCTACCCGTGGTGTAGATATCGCCCTGCATCACGTAGTATTCGCGGTCCACCTTCGGGAGCCCCTCCTTCGGCTCGACGAGGATGAGCCCGTACATGCCGTTGCCGATGTGCATGGGCACCGGCGCGGTCGCGCAATGGTAGACGTAGAGGCCGGGGTTCAGCGCCTTGAACGAGAACCGGGACGAATGCCCCGGCGCGGTGAACGACGACGCGGCACCGCCGCCCGGCCCGGTGACGGCGTGCAGGTCGATGTTGTGCGGCATCTTCGACGACGGATGGTTCGCAAGCGTGAACTCGACCAGGTCGCCCTCCCTCACCCTTATGAACAGGCCGGGGACCTCCCCTCCGAACGTCCAGAATAGGTAGTCCACGCCGTCCGCCAACCGGCGCACGACCTCCTTCACCTCGACGTCGACGAGGACCTTGGTCGCATGCCGCCGGGTGATCGGCGGCGGCACCATGGGCGCATGGGTGAGCACGGCCTTCTCCTCGCCCTGGATCTCCGGATCGGTGATCCTGGGCGAAGTGCCCGGGCTATCGGCGCCGAGTGCGATGGCCGCCAGCAACAGGCTGGACAGGACCGGGGCCCAGCGCGCGGCGCGCGCTGGCGATGACGGATGGAGCGGGTTCTTCATGATGGTGGGTCGTCCGATCTTCGTTGCGGGCCGGACGTCGCCGGCCGTGGTTGTGAATCTGGGCTCGCCGGCACGGTCCGGCCTTGACGGAGGTCATGCCGCCAGCGGGATGCGGCCGGCCGTGGGCGAGAGGGCTGGCGGCATCGGCCCGCCGGGTTTCGCCAAGGTGAGCAGCATCGAGAAGCGTTCCGTCGCCTTCACGGCATGGACCAGCCCGGGCGGCATCCACACGAGGTCGCCGGACCTCAGCGAGTGCGCGACACCGCCGAGACTCACCTCGCAGGAGCCGGACAGCACCTGGATGAGCGCCTGTCGCGTCGACGTGTGCTCGGTGAGCTCCTGGCCGGCCGCGAACCCGAACAGCACGACGCGAAGGTCGGGAGTGTTGAGCAACGTGCGGCTCACGATGCCTTGGTCGGCGTACCGGGTCTCCAGCGGCAACGAGAGCACGCCGGGCCGGTCGGCGGAGAACGACGGGGAAGTCTGCACGTCCCCACTCTCGGGTGCCCGGACCGGACCCGCCTTGATCCGGGTCAATGCTCCGTCATCCGGCCTCGCACCGATGCCTTGACCCCGGTCAACGCGCGAGCCGTCACGAGCGCGCAGCGTCCGCCCGTGCCCACCTACATCGCGTTGCTCCGCTTCACCGAAGCCGGTGCCAAAGACATCGGACATTCCGTCTCCCGCGCCCTCGCCTTCGACGCCATCGCGACGAAGGCAGGGGTCAAGATCGTCGGCCAGTGGTGGACCCTCGGCCGATACGACGGCGTCCTGGTGCTGAGCAGCGAGGACGGCACCCGCATCGGGCATCTGCTGGCCGAGCTCAACGCGGGCGGGAGCGTCCGCTGCGAGACGACGCCGGCCTACGACAGCGAGGAGTTCGCCGCGCTGGTCCGCCGCTGAGAAGCGCCCCCGATCCGCAGCCGGCCCACGCTTCTCAGCGGCGTCGACCCCTCACTCGGCCCGCCGCTCAGGCTGATGGGCGGCCCGGCGCAGGGTCTCCACGAAAGCGACCAGGTCCCAACGTTCGCCCTCGGTGGTCGCCTCCGAGAAGCTGGGCATCGGCGTGGCGTTCAGGCCGGTGACCAACGCCTTGTAGATGTCCCGCGGTCCCGGACCGCTGCCGATCGACGGCAAGCCGAGGTCCCTCGGTCTGGCCGGCTGGCCGCGATCGTCTTCCAACGTCTCCGCGGCGGGGCCGTCGCCCTTGCCTTCCGGGCCGTGGCAGGCCGCGCAGGCACGCACGAAGAACGCTTTCCCGAGGACCGCGTGCCGGTCGTGCTCGACGGTGTCGGACATCCAGCCCGGCGCCTCTGGGATGACCAGCGGTGCCGCGAAGTTCTGCGGCTTGTCCCAACGCGACGAGAACGACTTCACGTAGGCGATGACCGAACGCACCTCCCGGTCGCCCAGCTGCGCGAACACGGGCATCGCGCTGCCGTAGACCCCGCCGCGGATCGTGCCCTCCAGATCGGCGTCGGACGGCAGCGCTCCCGACGGCGTGCTGCGGTACTTGAAGACGCCGGCGGAGAACTTGCGCGGACGCGGGAGCATCCCCTTCGCCATCTCGCCGTCACCGTCGCCCCATCGCCCGTGGCAGACCTGGCAATTCCGTTCGTAGACGAAGCGGCCTTCCGGGATGAGCGACATCTCCGGCGGACGGAACCACGCCGGCGCGACCTCCGCGCCCGCGCCACCCGCCGCGAGGAAAGCCGCGCAAAATGCGCACCAGACCACTGTCCTCGGCCGGAAGCTCACGAGACGGAGACCGCGAACGGTTCCTCCAAGTTCATCGCACCGATCTCCCCGCTCAGCACGGAGCGAGCGTCGCCGACGTGGCGGACCCAGCGGGCGGGATCCGGCATGCGCCTCGTTTTCATGGGCGACAGCAGACCTGTGCGCGAAGACTCCGTCCACCCGCAGCTTGCCCGATACTGCTCCGCGATTGCGTTCCCCGGGGAAGGAAGCATTGATCGAAGTCAATGCGGCAGCGGCCGTGGTCCGGGACCGTGCCTCCATGAAAACACGGGTTGTCCTCGGCCTCGTCGCCGTTCTTTCCCCGGCGGTCGCTGTCGCCCAGACCGCCACGACCGCCGCCGCCGCGCCCCCGGCACCCTCCTCGGCCGGGCTCGCCAACGATTGGCTCCGCCAACAGAGCGGCACCTTCAGCACTTGGGACATCGGGGGCCAGTTCCGCGCCCGCTTCGAGCACCGCGAGCACTCCGCGATCCCCGGTTCGCCGGGCGCGATCGATTTCCGCGACCATGGCGCCGATACCGACAACACCTACGAGCTCTTCCGCACGACGCTCCATCTCGGGTATGCGCCGACCCCGTGGGCCGGCGTGCTTGTCGAGGGTCGCGACAGCTTCTCGCTCCATGACGACCGCGTCCCGGACCCGGAATCGGACCGCACCGAGCTGCATCAGGCCTACCTCCGGCTTGGCGATCCGGCCGGCTTCCCGCTCAGCGCGAAGATCGGCCGCCAAGAGCTGAGCTACGGCGACGAACGCCTGGTCGGCGCCTTCGACTGGAGCAACGTCGGACGCGTCTTCGATGCCGCGAAGCTGCGCTACGAGGACCGCGACGTCTGGGTGGACGCCTTCGCCGGACGCGTGGTCATCCCGGACGACCACAACCTCGATCTTGCCAACGACTACGACTGGTTCTCCGGCATCTACGCCTCGTCGAAGACCCTCGTCCCGTTCCAGGAGACCCAGGCCTACGTGCTCGCCCGCAACACCGGGACGGGATCGCCGACGACGCTGGGCGCCGGTCTGCCCGCGATCATGACCGGTGCCAGCCCGCGGGACATCTACACGGTCGGCGTCCGGATGAGATCGCTGCCCGGGAAACTGCACGGCTGGGATCATAGCTTCGAGGCGGCCGGCCAGTTCGGGCGCTTCAAGGACACCGTCGCGGGACCGAGCCTGTCGCAACAGGCTTTCGCCACCCACATCGCCGGCGGATACACCTTCGCCGATTGTCCGGCGTCGCCGCGGCTCGGGCTCGAACACGATTACTCGTCCGGCGACAGCGATCCGACCGACGGCCGGCACGGCACCTTCGACAACCTTTTCCCCACCAACCACCGCTTCTACGGGCACATGGACTTCGCCTCGTGGCAGAACCTCCACGACCTCCGCGCCTCCGCCTCGTTGAAGCCGGTCAAGCCGCTGCTCATCGCGTTCGACTGGCATGCCTTCTGGCTCGCGGACACCCATGACAGCTTCTACCAGGTCAACGGCGCGCGCCGCACCGGCCAGGTCGCGGGACCGGGGACCGGCTACGGGATCAACCCGGCCTTCGACAGCTTCATCGGACAAGAAGCGGACCTCACCGCGACCTGGACTCTCCGGCCGTGGGCGACGTTGCAGGCCGGCTACGGGCATTTCTTCGTCGGCGGCTACATCGAGCGATCGCTCGCCTCGCCGGGGTCCGGATCGACCGACGCGGACTTCTTCTTCACGCAGGCGACGCTCTCGTTTTGACCGACCGATGCCCGTCCTTACCATGCCGCCGCTCGACCGATTCCGCCGCCTCGACGTGCGACGGCTGCTTGCGCAGGGCATCGAGCCGTTGCCCGCGGTCCGCAAGCGCCTTACCGCGCTCAAGGACGGCGAAGGATTGCTCCTGCTCGCGCCGTTCCTGCCGTCGCCGCTCATCGAGCTTCTCGGCGGTGAAGGCTTCGCGTCGAAGGTCGAGCGGGGCGACGCCTCGGATTGGTTGGTGTTCATTTGGCGGGCCGCTCCGTAACGTCCCCCCGATGCCCGTCCCCGCCGAAGCGCTGAAGCACGCCGCCGTGGTCCACACGCTCCGCACGAGCCAGCTCTTCAGCGGATTGCCCATGGCCGATCTCGAGGCGATCTCCGCGCTGGTCAGCAGCAAGTCGCTCGACAAGGGCAGCTACCTTTTCCACGAAGGCGATCCGTCGTCCGGTTTCTATCTCGTCCAGCGCGGCGCGGTGAACGTCCACCGCGTCAACGCGGCCGGCAAAGAGCAGGTCATCCACGTCTTCCGGGCCGGCGACACCTTCGCCGAGGTGTCGCTCGTCACGCCGGACGGCTATCCCGCCGAAGCCCGGGCGATCGAGCCGTCCCAGGTGCTGCTCGTGCAGAAGGCCGGTTTCCTCGGCTTGCTCCGGCACCGGCCCGAGCTCGCGTTGCGCATGCTCGCCTCCATGAGCTCGCACCTGCGCGTGCTGGTCGCCCAGCTCGAGGACCTGACCCTCAAGGACGTGGAGACGCGCCTCGCCAACTGGTTGCTGCGGCGCTGCCCCGACCCCGCGGCCGCGGGGCCGGTGGCGATCGAGCTCAAGTCCACCAAGCGCGTGCTCGCCGCCGAGCTCGGCACCGTGAGCGAGACCCTGTCGCGCACGCTCGCGAAGTTCCGCGACCAAGGCCTGCTGGAGGTGAAGGCCGGGACGCTCGTGGTCCGGGAGCCCCGCCAGCTCCGGGCTCTGCTCCGGCGGCATCTCGGCGAAGCATCGTGACCCCGCGACGCTTGCCGCGGGCCTCCACGGCTGCTCTCGTCGTGGCGTCCTCCGCATGAGCTCCCCGACCATCGCCAAGTTCTTCCGCGCGGCAGCGGTCTGCGCGGTCGTGGCGATCGCGACGGCGCAGCAGCCGGCGGACACCGGGTCCGCCCCGATTCCGCCGAAGATCGAGCCGCTCCAGGCGCCAGGGATCCACAATCTCTTCCGCGCGACCGACCGCGTCTATTCCGGCGACCAACCCGAAGGCGACGAGGGCTTCGCGACGCTGCGGAAGCTCGGGGTGAAGACGATCATCTCGGTGGACGGCGCCCGGCCCGACGTGGAGCGCGCCGCGAAGTTCCAGCTGCGCTACGTCCATATCCCGCACGGCTACGACGGCATCCCGGCGGAGACGGCGGCGCGCTTGGCAAAAGCGGCGCGGACGCTGGAAGGCCCCATCTTCGTCCATTGCCACCACGGCAAGCATCGCGGTCCCGCGGCCGTCGGCGTGATCTGCCAAGCCACCGCCGGCTGGACGCCGGACCAAGCCGTCGCCTGGATGAGACAGGCGGGCACCGCGCCGGATTACGCCGGGCTCTTCCGCGCCAACGCCGAGTTCCGCATGCCCACGGCAGAAGCGCTCGCTCGCGTCCCGGACGCTTTCCCGTCCCGTGCCGAAGTGTCCGGCCTCGTCGATGCCATGGTCGCCATCGACCATCATCGGGACAACCTGAAGGCCGTGCAAAAGGCCGGCTGGCGTGTGCCGCCGGGTCAGCCCGATCTCATCCCCGCGACCGAGGCGCTGCTATTGCAGGAAGCTTATCGCGAGCTCCTCCGCGATGCCCGGGCACAAGCCAAGGGCGACACGTTTCTCGGACTCCTCGGCAAAGCGGAATCCGACGCGAAGGACCTGCACGCCCTGCTCGGGTCCAGCTCGACGACGCTCGACGAGGCGGCCATCAAGCGGGCCGACGCACTGTCCAAGGCGGCGGGCCAGTCCTGTGCCGGGTGCCATAAGAAGTTCCGGGACTGAACGCCTCCGGCCGGTTCCGATGTCGACGCGCTGCGGTTGCCCATGTCATCAGTGGCCTTGGATGAAGCGCTCGCGAAGCTCGGCGGTTTCTGTGACGGGACTTCTGCAGGTCGTCGGCGCGCTGACCTCGCTTTTCTCGATGACCGCGTTTCTCGGCGGCGGATGGTGGCTCTTCGATATCACCAGCCATTTCCGGGTCCAGTATCTCGCCATCTTGCTCGTCGTGACCGGTATCGGGGCGATGAGAGGCATGCACCAGCTGGCGTCCCTATGCCTTTTCTCGGCGTTGCTGGACCTCTTTGCGATCCGGACGCTCTGGATCCATCCGCACGACGACACGCGCTCGGATCTTGGCGCTCCAGTGTTCCGGACTTTGCTGCTCAACGTGAGGACGGAGAACCAGGACAAGGCCCGTTGCCTGGCGTTCCTCCAAAAGAGCGACGCCGACATCATCGCCCTCTCGGAAGCGGACAACGCATGGGCCGATGCGCTCGCGCCATTGCGGAAGTCCCATCCGCAGGTCCTTTCGGAACCTCGGGACGACAACTTCGGGCTAATCATGTTCAGCAGGTTCCCGGTCAAAAGATCGCAGGTCGTCCAACTCGGCGAGGCCGAGGTCCCGACCATCGAAGCCGATCTGGAGCTTCCCGGCGGCATCGTGCGATTGTTCATCACCCACCCGTTGCCGCCCGGAAGCCGGGAGAACACGCGCCTGCGGGACGGACAACTGGCTCTCTTGGCCGAAAGGGTCTCCCGGCTCGACGGGACCGTCGTGGTCCTGGGCGATCTGAACACGACGCCATGGGGATCTTCTTTCCGGGACTTCAAGCATGTTTCCGGGCTCAACGACACCTCGGAAGGCCAAGGATGGCAACCGACGTGGCCGACCGCATTCCCGTTCATGCTGATCCCGCTCGATCACGCGTTCACAACTTCCGATCTCCGGGTCGTCGAGAGGAGGATCGGGCCGGGCCTCGGGTCGGACCACTACCCGCTCTTGGTGGATCTCGCTTGGCGACGGAGATCCGCGCCGGCTGGCGTCGGTGGCACCACTCGCTAGGGCCGCGCTGTGATCTCGTCCGGACCGCTCCCGCCGCGCTCCGATCTCTTCCTGCCGGCGTAGATCGGCGGTTGGTTTCGCCCACTCCGCCACCGCCATGGGATCACGTGCGCGGCTACTTTCATGCTCGAACGCGAACGCGAACGCGGCGCGCCACGCCAGCCCGCACGCCAAACCGGTGACCGCGTAGGCCAGCGGCGCATCAGTTCGGATGCGGGCGGAGCCCGACAGCTCGCGCCGGCCACCCCCGGTTGGCATTCCTCGGCGGAGACGAGGTCTCGGGAACAGCGGAGGGCAGCCGCCGCGGCCTCGATGGCGGCTGCTTCCGGCGACAGGCCGGCTGCTCCGGTCGCTCCCGCGGCAGTGCCCAGATCGGCGTGAGCCGTTGGCAAATTATCGGTTGTCTTGATTCCTGACCGGCTTAAAAATACGAACGACATGAAGAAAAAGCTGCTCGCTGAATTCCTTGGAACGTTCTGGCTCGTCTTCGGCGGTTGCGGAAGCGCCGTGCTGGCGGCGAAGTTCTTCGCCACCCAAGGAGGCACGCCGATCAACTTGGGCATCGGTCTCGTCGGCGTGTCCTTCGCTTTCGGTCTGACGGTTCTGACGATGGCCTATGCGGTCGGCCACATCTCCGGATGCCATCTGAACCCCGCCGTCTCCATCGGGCTATGCGTGGGCGGCCGTTTCAGCAAGTCCGAGCTGTTGCCTTACATCGGCGCCCAGGTCTT
>JBBRQL010000059.1:0-18661 GCA_038226425.1 Verrucomicrobiota bacterium | reverse complement strand
GTCCAACGAAATGGTCTTCATCCACCCACCCTGCCACTGCACACATATTCCGGCTACACTTTAGTTTAAAATGCTATAATGGCTGTCAACCCTCCGGGTCGGGATCCGCGCCGACGAGCCGTTCTTCCGGTCAGGCCGTGATGCCGGCCAGAACGGCGTTGATGTCGGCGTCAGGCACGCGCTGGCCCCACACGACATCGCCGAGGGCTTTCACGAGCACGAACTTCAGCTCGCCGCCCGCCACTTTCTTGTCGAGGCGCATGGCGTCGAACAACGCTTCGCGCTTCTTGGGAACGACCTTCATCGTCACCGGCAGACCGGCCTTGGCGAACAGGTCGCGGACGCGGTCGGCGTCCTTCTCCGGGAACCCGAGCAGCCGCGCGGACAAGCGGGCCGCGGCGACCTGGCCGATGCTGATGGCCTCGCCGTGGAGATGTTCGCCGTAGCCGGAGACCACCTCGATCGCGTGGCCGAGGGTGTGGCCGAAGTTCAGCGAAGCGCGCAGGCCGGACTCCGTCTCGTCGGCCGCGACCACCTCGGCCTTGATCGTGCAACAGCGGGCGATGACGTTCGTGAGCGCCGCGGCGTCGCGGGCGAGCAGCTTGTCGAGCTCCTTCTCCAGGCGCTTGAACAGCTCGCTGTCGCGGATGATCCCGTACTTGATGATCTCGCCGAAGCCCGCGCGGAACTCCCGCTCCGGCAGCGACGCGAGCGTGTCGAGGTCGCAGAGCACCGCGCGCGGTTGGTGGAAGGCGCCGACCAGATTCTTTCCGGCCTTGAGGTTCACGCCGACCTTGCCGCCGACGGAGGAATCGACCTGCGCGAGCAGCGTCGTGGGCACCTGGACGAACGGGATGCCGCGCAGATAGGTCGCGGCCACGAAGCCCGCCAGGTCGCCGACCACGCCGCCGCCCAGCGCGACGACGAACGACTTCCGCTCCAGCCGCTTCATCGCGAGCTGGTCGTAGCAATCGGCCACCACCTTGAAGGATTTCGCCGTCTCGCCCGCGGGCACGGTGACGACGCTGGGCACGAAGCCGGCCATCTTCAGGGCCTTCACCGCGTCGTTGGCGAACCTCGGCCCGACGTTGGTGTCGGTGATCACCACGCAGCGCTCGCCGAGCTTCAGCCGGCGGCAATGGTCGCCCAGCTTGGCGATGAGCCCGTTGCCCACCGTGATGGTGTACGACCGCTCCCCGAGGGGGACTTGGACCGAACGCATGCCCGGACCCTATCGCGGACCGGGCCCGGGGAAAAGCAGGAAGCCGGGGCATCCGGGGAGGTGCAGAAGAGGTCCGCGAAACACGCGGATGGACCCGAAAAAGAGGCACGGCCTGCGCTGCGGCATGGGCGAGGATCCCGTCCCAAGGCATGTCCGGCACATTTTTTCGGCTTCGCGTTCTTTCGCGTGTTTCGCGGACACCTCTTGGACGCGCCGCCCTCCCCCGGAAAGTGCCTTGTCGGATTTTCCCGGCGGCGGGTGTTACTTGGTGACGATGCGATGAACGACACCACCGACCAAGAGCTCCTGCACCGCTACGCCGACCTCGGCGCGCAGGACGCGTTCACCGAACTGGTCCGACGGCACTGCGACCTCGTGTGGGCGGCGGCGCGACGCGTCAGCGGCGACACGGACCTCGCCCGGGACGTGGCGCAGACGGTCTTCACCGACCTAGCCCGCAAGGCCGGCCGGCTCCCTTCGGGCACGGTGCTCGCCGGTTGGTTGTACCGCGCCGCATGCCACGCGGCGGCGAAGCACATCCGCGGCGAAACCCGCCGCACGCAACGGGAGCGACAAGCGATGCACGACAACGAACTCGAGTCCGTCGACTCCGCCGAGACGCGCGCCATCGCGGAGCTCCAGCCCGTGCTCGACGCCGCGCTCGGCGATCTTCCCGAAGCCGACCGCGACGCCGTGGTGCTGCGGTTCCTCGCCGGACGCAGCCTCGCGGAGGTCGGCGCGACGCTCGGCACCAACGAGGACGCCGCCCAGAAGCGCGTCGGCCGCGCGCTGGAGAAACTGCGCGAGGCGTTCCGGCGACGCGGTGTGGCCGTGGGCGGCGGGATCATCGCCGCGGCGCTCGGCGCGGCCGGCACGCAGGCGGCACCGTCCGGGATGGCCGCGGCCGTCGCCGCCGGCGCGCTCGCCGGGGCCGGAGCCACGGCCGGAGCGGCGTCCTTCCTTTTGCTCATGAAAACCAAACTCGTGCTCGGGATCGTGGCCGGAGCGGTCGTGACGACCGCCTTGGTCTGGCAACAACGCAGCGTCCACCAGCTCGCCGAAGAGAACGCGGCGCTCCGTCAACAGGCCGCGGAACCACCCGCCGCCGCGATGGCGACTCCAGGAGCAGATGCCCGGGAGCTTGCCCGAGCCCGCGATGAACACGCCGAACTGCTGCGCCTGCGCGGCGAGGTGGCGAAACTGCGGCTCCGCGCCCAAGAGATATCGGGTTCGAAGCACCCGACTTCGGCCGACCAACGCGGCGCAGACCGCGAGGAGACGAAAGCCGGATTGATCGAAGCCGAGATATCAAGGCGCGAACAATTGCGCTCACAACTATACATCACTGTTATGCAGAATCTCGCCGCTGTGGCGCGGAACTTCGCTGGCCACCATCAGGGCCGCTTGCCCACGAGCGTCCAAGAATTGCGCGACGAGATGGGCCTGGAAGCGGATACGAAATTACCCGGGCGCGTCGACTTCGACTTCATCGAGTTCGTGGCGCATGACCAGAGTGTTGAAAAGGCAGACTCGCAGACAATCTTGTTCCGGCAGAAGTCACCACGGAACCTTCGCGAAGGGCTTTGGCGCCGCCTGTATTGCATGGCCGACGGCTCGGTCCTAGCGCATGAGAGCGTCGACGGCGATTTCAGTCAGTTCGAGCGGGAAGGCACTGGCACAGCTACGAACGCTCCGAAGAAGCAGTGACCGACGACAACCCTCAAACCTCCTTGGCGCTCGCGCTGCGCGGACGGTCGGCGAGACATCGGATGGCGGCCATCGTGAGGATCCCGGCCATCGCCAAGCTCCAGACTTCAGGTTCCGGCACCGCGACACCCGTCACGCCGAACTTCAGGATGTCGTGGGCCAAGGTCCCGAAACCGCCCCAAGTGACACTGCCGGCCGGGTCCGAGATGCCCAATTGACCGAAGTCGGAGATGGACCAACCCGGGAGGCCTTTCTCGCCGGTGGTGTGGACCAACATGAACAATGCGACGGCCTTTCCCGGCGGTAGATAGGTACCGACACAATAGGTGGTATCGGGCTCCAGCACGACCGGGGACAACGAACTATATCCGACCCGCTGGCTGAACCCCGGGAACTGGGTCGGGGTAGGGTCCAAGACCGGGTTGCGCAGTTCGGCGACAAGATCGATATCGACCCTTGGAAGACTGAATTCAGGCTGCTTGAACAACAGCAGGCGGAAGTCGGCAGGCACCGGCACTTCGCCCCAATGGGCATGCTCGACGGTCACCGTTCCCAACTGGAACTGACCGGGGCCGGTCCGGAAGACGCCTCCCTGATAGTATCCCCCGACTCCCGGCGTCGAAAAACTCTGGCCTATCTCTCCCGTCCCGCCACCGGACGGGAACCGCTCGTCCAGGTTGCTCACCAAGACCTCGGCGGTAGATCGCGCGGGGAGCCAGAGAAAGCCGATCAAGACGGCCGGCAGCCATAGGGAGAACGCTTTGATCGAAATCATCTGCGGCACCCTACATCTTCGTGGCGAGATAGCCATGGCGGACTCCAGACCTCTGGCGAGCGCGTTGCGTCGAGGACGCTTCTTCCCAGTCAGCGTCCGCGGATTCTGGACGACCTTCGATTTCGCCCCCGCGGCCTGCCCATCGGACCGTCGACCGTATTGCCCCCTTTCTGCCGCCACCCTCTGGATCGGCCTGCAGGTCGATGAATCAGGACAAACGCTTCCGCAGAGAAGTCGCTGTGATACTTGTGGCTTCGCTGCCAACTCCGCTGGCCGACAAGCGCCGACTCTGGCCTGGTAGTAAAATGGGATCCTCATCCTCATCCTCATCCTTGTCGCTGACGCTGTTCGCGGTGCTCGCTGTCGGGTGCGCCGCGCCGAAGCCTGGGACGATCTCGGGCCGGGTGGTCCTCCTCGGCACGCCCCCACCGGCGAGACCGATCGAAGTGGTCATGAAGGACCCGAACGCCCAGCGCTTCCACGTCACGGCTCCGCTGACCCGCGCCTTCGCGGTGTCCAGCAACGGTGGTCTGGCGGATGTTTTCGTCCGGATCAGGTCGGGTCTGGGTGGCCGGACCTTCAAAGTGCCCGGCGACCGACCATTGATCGAGACTTCCGGGACGCTCCTCCATCCCGAGGTGACCGGAGTGATGACGGGTCAACCGTTCCGGATCCGCAGCGCCGATCCGGTCATGCACAATGTCGCGGCCGCATCGAAGGCCAACGGAGGCTTCAATGTCGCGGTCGTGGACCCAGGCCAGGTCACGATCAAGAGTTTCGCCGCACCGGAGCTCTTCGTGAAACTCACCTGCAACGTCCATCCGTGGGAGGTCTGCTACATCTGCGTCGAGCCGCATCCGTTCTTCTGCGTGACCGACAGCGACGGCCGGTTTGTCCTCCCCGCCGGCCTTCCCGTCGGGACCTACGAGGTCGAGGCCGTCCACCGCAAGGCGGGCTCGATGCGGCAGACCGTGCAGTTCGACGGCAAGACAGCCTTGGACCTGCGGTTCCAGCTCCAGGCTCCGTGACCCGGTCGAGAAGAGGTCTTCGTCGTCGACGCTGAGAGGTTCGGCGCGGCTTTCCGTCGGCCTACGATGGCCGATGACCACACCAGCCGCGGTTCTTCGTCCGAGGCCAAAAGATTGCGTGTCGGATTCCCAGGTCGGCGGCTGTTATCCGGTGAAGACGCGATGAACGACACGCCCGACCACGAACTGCTCCGACGCTATGCCGACCTCGGCGCGGAGGAGGCCTTCACCGAGCTGGTGAAACGCCACATCGACCTGGTCTGGGCGGCGGCGTGGCGGGTGGGCGGCGACCGGGAACTCGCGCGCGACGTGGCGCAGACGGTCTTCACCGACCTCGCGCGGAAGGCCAGGAAACTGCCGCACGGCACCGTGCTGCCGGGTTGGCTCTATCGCGCCGCCTGCTACGCCGCATCGATGCACATCCGCGGCGAGGCCCGCCGCGCGCAACGGGAGCGACAAGCGATGCACGACAACGAACTCCGGTCCGCCTCCGACGCCGCCGAGACGCGCGCCGCCGCGGAGCTCCAGCCCGTGCTCGACGCCGCGCTCGGCGAACTCCCCGAAGCCGACCGCGACGCCGTGGTGTTGCGGTTCCTCGCCGGACGCAGCCTCGCCGAGGTGGGCGCGACGCTGGGCACCAACGAGGACGCCGCCCAGAAGCGCGTCGGCCGCGCGCTCGAGAAATTGCGCGACGCG
Source organism: Verrucomicrobiota bacterium (assembly GCA_038226425.1). Classification (GTDB taxonomy): domain Bacteria; phylum Verrucomicrobiota; class Verrucomicrobiia; order Limisphaerales; family UBA9464; genus CAIVQB01. The sequence goes on along the minus strand of JBBRQL010000059.1, from coordinate 13,233 downwards.
TTCCGGAAACGCGGCGTGACCGTGGGTGGTGGCATCGTCGCCGCGGCGCTCGGTGCGGCCGGCACGCAGGCGGCGCCCGCCGGGATGGCCGCGGCCGTCGCCGCAGGTGCGCTCGTCGGAGCCGGGGCCACGGCCGGAGCCGCGTCTTTCTTTTTGCTCATGAAAACCAAACTCGTGCTCGGGATCGTGGCCGGAGCGGTCGTGGCGACCGCCTTGGCCTGGCAACAACGCAGCGTCCGCCAGCTTTCCGAAGAGAACGCGGCGCTGCGGCAGCAAGTCGCCGCGCTGCCGGCGGCTTTGGCGACTCGTCCGGCGGTTACCTCGTCAGCGGACCAAACAGAACTCGCGCGCCTCCGCGAACAGCACTTAGAGCTTCTCCGGCTACGCGGCGAGGTGGCGAGGCTGCACCAAGCAGCGCCCTCAGCAGGAACGGATTTGTTGAAGCGGCTGCAAGGGGCTGAATCGCGCGCGGATGAGGCGGAGGCCACGGCTGAGTTGATGAAAGCAATGGAAGTCGCACGGAAGCATTCGGCCAAAGTCGTCAACGCGATGAAGAACCTCGGCCTCGCAGCACGGGTCTTCGCGACCGACAACAAATATCGTTTCCCAACAACGTTTGAAGAGATGCGCAACGAGATGAATCTGCAATCGGACGGCACTTTCTCTGGCGGCATGTCACCTGACCTGTTCGAGTTCTTCCCGCACGAGCGCGTCATCAGCGAGGCAGAGCCGGAGAGGCTTCTGTTCCGCGAGAAACAGGCACGGTCGATGCCCGACGGTAAACAGGAGCGCATCTCCACGTACGCCGACGGCTCAGTGCAGAGGCGACAGACGCCCGACGGCGACTTCACCCAGTTCGAGCGCGAAGGGACCGGTACCGCGGCCAACGCGCCGAAGAAACCGTAGCCGGCCCGTTCCGGTCCGGACGTCGGGTGGAAACCGGCAATGGTGCTCGTCAAATTTTCGGCGTCCGGCGTCGTCGAGCACGGGCGAATGCGTTCCTCGCGGTGACGAGCGACGTGAGCCCGATGGCCAGGAGGCTCCAAGCGGGTGGTTCGGGTACCGCCACGCCGTTCACGGCGAATTTGAGGATGTCGCGACTGAAAGACCCGAGGCCGCCCCAAGCGATGTCGCCGTTGTCGTCGGTGTGACCGGATTGGCCGAAGTCCGCGATGGTCCATCCCGGCAACCCTTTCTCGGCGGTGGAATTGACGAACATCAGGGAAAGACTCTCCGCAGCGGGTGGCACGTAGGCCCCGACCCAGTACGTGGTGTCGGATTGCAGGATTACCGGGGCCAACGAGCTGTAGTCCACCCGTTGGCTGAAACCCGGGAACTGGGTGGGGGTCGGATCCAGAGTCTGATACCGCAGTTCGGCGATAACGTGGATATCGGTCTGCGCCGGACCGAGCTCAGGCTGAGAAAATAGCAGCAGACGGAACTGCGGGGACACAGGTTGTTTGCCCCAAAAAGCATGCTCGATCGTGACGGACGTCAGGAGATGCTGCCCGGCACCGGTCCGGAACACACCCGCAGGCCCGGAAAACTCGGGCTTCGAGACGACGTCGTTGATTATTCCGATGCTCGTCGGCCCCGGCCAACGTTCATCCAAGTTGCTTACCAACACCTCCGCGATCGCCGGGACGCCGTGTCCGATGGAGAGGAGCAAGGCCACCAACAGGCATCGGGGGAACGATTCTTTCTTCAACATGAACGGCAAGCTAAAGCTTCGTCCGAAAATACGCGATGGTGCTCTCCAAGCCTTCGGCGAGCGGCACCTTCGGCTCCCACTTCAGCAGCTTCTTGGCGAGCGTGATATCGGGACGGCGCTGCTTGGGATCGTCCTGCGGCAGCGGCCGGTGGACGACCTTCGACTTCGATCCCGTGGCTTGGATGATCTGCTCGGCGAACTGCAGCATCGTCAGCTCATGCGGGTTGCCGATGTTCACCGGGTCGCTGGTGTCGCCCATCATCAGCCGGTAGATGCCTTCGATGAGGTCCGAGTAGTAGCAGAAGCTGCGCGTCTGTTTGCCGTCGCCGAAGATGGTGATGGGCTTGTTTGCCAGCGCTTGGCTGATGAAGGCGGGCACGACGCGGCCGTCGTTGAGGCGCATCCGCGGGCCGTAGGTGTTGAAGATGCGGACGATCCGGGTCGGGATGCCGTGCTGGCGATGGTAGGCCATCACGAGCGCCTCGGCGAAGCGCTTGGACTCGTCGTAGCAGCCACGCGGGCCGATGGTGTTCACGTTGCCCCAGTAGCTCTCGGGCTGCGGATGCACGAGCGGGTCGCCATAGATCTCGGAGGTCGAGGTGATGAGGACGCGCGCGCCTTTGACCTTGGCGAGGCCGAGGGCCTTGTGCGTGCCGAGCGAGCCGACCTTCAGCGTCTGGATGGGCAGCTCCAGGTAATCGATCGGGCTCGCAGGCGAGGCGAAGTGCCAGACGTAGTCGACCTTCCCGGCGAGGTAGAGGAACTCGGTGACGTCCTGCTTGATGAACTTGAAGTCCGGGTTGCCGGCGAGATGGGCGATGTTGTCGGTCGAACCGGTGACCAGGTTGTCGATCGCGACGACCGAATGGCCTCGGCTGAGCAGCAGTTCGGCGAGGTGGGAACCCAAGAACCCCGCGCCGCCGGTGACGACGGAGACCGGGCGGGCGGAAGAGGCGGAGGTGGATTTCGGGCGTTTCGTCTTCATGCGGATCCGGTAGGGGGAAGATCCGCAGGGCGATGGCCGTCCTGGGAGATCCGCCCGAGGGAGGGAACGTGGCACGGGGACCGGCCTCCGTCGATGGCCGGAATCACTTCGCGCCGGCGCCGGCGAAGACGGCCGGGACGGTGCGCAGGAGGATCTTGATGTCGAGCCAGAGCGACCAGTTGTCGATGTACTCGAGGTCGAGCCGGACCCATTCCTTGAAATCGCTGACGTTGTTGCGGCCGCTGACCTGCCAGAGGCAGGTGAGGCCGGGCTTCACGCTGAGGCGGCGGCGATGGGCGGGGTCATCGAAGCGCTTCACCTCGTGGACCGGCAGCGGACGCGGGCCGACCAGGCTCATCTCGCCGGTGGCGACGTTCCAGAGCTGCGGCAGCTCGTCGATGCTGTAGCGGCGCAGGAAGCGGCCGACGGGCGTGATGCGCGGGTCGTTGGTGACCTTGAAGACCGGCCCGGACATCTCGTTGAGCTGGGCGAGCTCCTGCTGCATCTGCTCGGCGTTGGTCACCATGGTGCGGAACTTCAGCATGGTGAACGGATGGCCGTTCAGCCCGGCGCGCTGTTGCCGGAAGAGCACAGGACCGGGAGAGGTCATCCGCACCGCGATCGCCGCCAAGGCCATCACGGGGGCGGTGGCGACCAGCAGCGCGACCGAGCCGGAGAAGTCGATGGCGCTCTTCATCAACGCCTGCCACGACGCTTCGGGACCCGTCCGGAAGACGAGCACCGGCTGGCCGTTGAGCTCGTCGGCCGTGGCCTGCGACAGGCGGGTCTGGAAGAAATCCGCCAGCAGCCAGACCTCGACGCCCTCCAGCTCGCACACTTGGATCGCCAGCTCGATCTGGCTGAACAGCGCTTGGCGCGGCGAGATGATGACGGCGTTGGCCGAGGTCTCGTGGAGGAGCTCCGCGAGACGGCTGGGCGGCGTGTCCGCGAGGTTGACGCGGGCGACCACCTCGACGTCGCCGAGCGTACCGGAGGAGATCGACCGCTCCAGGCGCACGGTGTCCTCGCCGCTGCGGCCGGAGCTGCCGACCAGGATGACGCGCCGGTGGGCCGCTTGGTTGCCGCGTCGGGCGACGTTCCACCGGCGGACCGCCTCCTCCTTGAGGAACACGATGCCGACCGCGATGGGCAGAAAGAGCAGGACCACGCCGCGCGAGACCTCGGCCTTGCGGAAGAACAAGACCGTGTTGACCACGACCGTGATCCAGACGGCGGCCTTCACCAACTGCCACAAGGTGAGGCGGCGCGAGAAGAAGAGCGGACGTTGGTAGTACCCTTGGAACTCGAGCAACGGCGGGATCAGCGGGACGATCACCACCAGCAGCCAAGCGTAGACGCTGAAGTCTTGGATCAGGTTCTCGTGGTCGAAGACCGGCAACGAACGGATCCAATGCGCGAGCCAGAACGACGCGCCGAACAGGGCCGCGTCGAGCGGCTTGTGCAGCATGTTCTGAAGTTGCCGGTGCCGGCGCAGCATGGTTCGCGGGCGTTGTGACAGGCGGAAGGCCCGATGTTAAGCCTGAATCACGGGATTGACGGCCGGCCGGGATCCCCGGCCGCGAGCTGGAACTCCGGGACGCTGGCCGCGACCAGCCGGCTGAGCTGCTGGAACGTGGCATCCTCGTCGCCCGGGGCGCAGAGCGCGAAGTAGGACACGTAGGCCCATCGTTGCAACACGTTCCGGGTGAGCAGGTCGCGGATCATCCATCGGGTCCGGGTCCAATGGCTCGACGTCAGCTGGCCGTCGGCCACGAACCAGAACACGTAGACGCCCGACCTTTGCAGAAGCCGGCCATCGGGCGCCGTGACGCTCTGGCTCGCGTCGAACCGCTGCACCTCCAGCGCGTACGGATGCGGACGGAGGACCTGGATCCGTTCGGTCCGGCGGGACCGGATGTCCCAGCCGACGCCTTTCAGGCAGAACTCCGGCTGGTGGATGCTCGTGCGATCGCGGCCCATGAGCACGACCCGGGCGAGCGCGGAGAGGTTGCCATCCGTCGATCGATAGGCGCCGTAACCGAAGCTCGTGTCGGGGGGGAGGTTGTCGAGATCCGTGTCCGGCACCGGTTCCGACCGGCCGATATAGCCGGGGACGATCGTGGGAAGGAACGCTTGGTCGGTCCGTGCCAGCCGGCCGGAACTGCTGATCAACGGCATCCGCACGATCTTCACGCCCGGCGCACCGATCGTCTGGCGGTCGCGCAGGCGGACGAGCAACAGCCCGCCGGCAGCCATCGATACGGCGAGGACCGCGGCAATCGCCGTCGGGAACCGCGCGGCCCGGCCGGGATCCACCGTGGCATCTCCGGGGTCCGCGCTTGCCGAGACCTTCGCGGCGGGCTCCTTCAGCAGCCTTCCCAGCACGAGCACGCCGAGCACCGCGCCGACGTAGGTGATGAACCCGAACTTCGTCTCGACCAGCTTGCCGGCCGCTTGCCCGTAGTGGTCGCCCACCCAGAACACAACGACCAGGCGGACCACGTTGCCGAAGAGCGCGAGCGGGACCGCCGAAAGGATGATCACCGCGCGCCGCCATCCGGGCCGGAAGACGAGGAATGCGAAGACGACCGTGATCAAGAGCACCAGCGTCGCGCTGCGGATCCCGCTGCACGCCGCCACGACGTCGAACACGAATCCTTGCGGGTCCCGTGCGTCCGGCGGATGCGAGACCATCGTGCCGGCCCGCGAAAGCGAGATCCCCAGGACCAGCTTGCTGAAACCCACCGAGATCGCGGTCGACAGCAGCCGCAGCTGGAACGTCAACGGATCGGTGTACGCCGCGATCGGGATGGCGAAGACCGTCAGGAACCACGGGAACGCCGTCGCGCGCAGCCAAGCCCGGCCCCAAGCGACCCCGGTCAACGCCCACGCGCCGAGGATGAACCCGAGCACCGAGAACCTGACCTGTTGCACCGTGTAGCCCACCACATGCAGCACGAGCCCGAGCAGGACACCGAGGACGGCCGGCGCCCAAGGCCCCGTCGCGGACCTGAGCAGCTCGGCACGTTTTTTGAAGGCCAGGACGGCCACCAGACCGAGCACCAGCGGGCACAGCTCGTCACCGTTCTCGCCGTTCGCCGTCAGCCGGTACCATCCGGCCAGCCAGCCGAACATCGAGGGACTGTCCACGTACCCGAAGCTGGAGTTGCCGACGAAGTGGAACAGCGCGCACCACGCCGCCAAGAGCACCGCCAGCACCGCCTTGTGCGGCAGATCCCTCCAACGTTGGCGGAGGACGGTCACGGGTTCGCGGCGACGCCGGGCGCTGCCGAAGCCGTCTCCAGGCGCGGCGCGCAAGCCGCGATGAGATGGCTCAGCTTGTCGAACGCGGCGTCCTCGTCACCGGGCTCGCAGACGGTGAAGAACGAGATATAGGCCCAGCGCTGGAGCTCGTTCTCCAAGACCAAGCTGCGGATCATGCGCCATTGGCGCTCCCAATGGCTCGCGGTGCGCTGTCCGTCCGCGACGAAGTAGAACACGTAGACCCCTCCGATCTGCCGTCGGACACCGTTGCGGTTCCATGTCGCGGAGGAATCGAAACGCTGGACCGGCATCGGAGCGCGCATCGCCCCGCTCATGGGGATCTCCGCCTGGGTCCGACGGAGGATCCGCCAGCCTTGGCCTTCGAGGCAGTATTCCGGCCGGTGGATGCTCGTGCGGTCCGAGCCCATGAGCACCACGCTCACCTGGGCCTCGAGGCTGTTGTCGGCCGCCGTGTAGAGACCGCGCCCGAAGGTGGTGTCCGAAGGGAGGGTCTTGAGCTCCAGGTCGGTCACCGGTGTGGTCTGGAACGAATAGCCCGGGAGATCGGATGGCAAGGCGGCGGAATTCGTCCGGCCCGAGAGCCCTTTCTCGCCCAGTAGCGGCACGTCGGTGACCCGGACGCCCGGCATGCCGAGCCGCTGGCGGCCCTTGAGCTGCGAGAGCAGCAACGCGGTGCCGGCGACCAGGGCCAGCGCGGCGAGGGCGAGATGGAGGGCGCGGCGGTTCATGCGGCGGTTCATGCGGCGTCTGCGGGCATGGACGGCGCGGGGTCGCTGGCCGGGACCGGCCCGGAGGCGGCGGGCTTCTCCAGGAGCCAACGGCCGAACACGACCACGCCGCCGAGCGCCACGATGAAGGTGATGAAACCGAATTTGTTCTCGATGGCCGCGCCGGCCTTCTCGCCGAACGATTCGCCGACGACGAAGACCACGACCAACCGGAACAGGTTGCCCAGCACCGCGAAGACCGGCGCCGACACGACCAACAGCACCCGGCGCCATCCGGACCGCAGCGTCAGCCAGCCGTGGACCAACGTGAGCAACAGCACCGCCGTCAGGCTGCGGATGCCGCTGCAGGCCGCCTCGACCTCGAACTGGAACCCGCGCGTGCCGTCCGGCAGCACGCTGTACACCGCGGTGCCTTCACGGAGCAGCCGCATGTGGAGCACCTCGGTGCAGAAGCCCGTCGCCAACTGCGCCACGAGCAACCGGAGATAGAACGTGACCCCGTTGAGGTAGGCGGTGACCGGGATGCAGAACAGCAGCAGCGCGAAGGGGAACACCGAAGCCCGCATCCATGCACGCCCCCAGAAGAGCCCGGTCAGTCCGTAGAGCCCGGTCAAGAAGCCGACCAAAGATAGGCGCGCCTGCTGCACCTGGTAGCCGAGCAGGTGCAGCACGAGCCCTGCCGCGACCAAGCCCAAGGCAGGCGCCCAGGTGTCCTTCGGCAACGGGACCAGCTGGTCCCGCCGGATCCACAACAGCACCAGGCTCACGAACGGCACCATCATGCCGAGGCCGTCGTCGGGGTTGTTCTGGTAGAGCGGGTAGAGCCACCCGAAGAGCGACGGTGAATCGACGTACCCGAAGTTCGCGTTGCCCAGCAGATGGAACAGCGCGAGCCAAGCCAGCAGCGCCACGCCGAAGAACGGCTTGTGCGGCAGGCTGTCCACCAGTTTGCGGATGTCGTTCACGTCGTGACGGTCGGCGAAAGTCGGGGGAAGAGAATCGCCGAGGCCGACGACCGCAAGTGGAAGTTTGCCGCGGCCGGGCCCGTCGTCGTCAAATCCGTTGAAAATCCCGGCCCTCCGCGCGCGAATCCACCTAGAGATGCGCACCGGACCCCGCGGCACAGAAGATTTCCTCCCGACCCGCCAGAGCCTGCTCTCCCGGCTCCGGTCGTGGGACGCGCAGGACAGCTGGCACGAGTTCTTCGAGACCTACTGGCGGCTCATCTTCGACACGGCGTCGAAAGCCGGCCTCGACGAGGCGTCGGCGCAGGACGTCGTGCAGGAGACCATCATCGCCGTCGCCAAGCAGATGCCCGGTTTCCACTACGACCGGACGCAGGGCACGTTCAAGGGCTGGCTGCTCCAGATCACCAAGCGCCGGATCGCCGATGCGCTGCGGAAGCGGTACCGCGACCGCGAAGGCCACCGGGCGGACCCCGAAGACCCGGCGGTCGAGGCCGAGATTGCCGGCCTGTCCGACGCCCATGACCGCGAGCTGGACGGCCTCTGGGAAAAAGAATGGCAAAGCCATCTCCGGGCCAGCGCGATCGAGCGGCTGAAGCACCGGGTGAAGCCCGAGCAGTTCCAGATGTTCGACCTCTACGTCCTGCAAGGCTGGCCGGTCGCCAAGGTCGCCGAGGCCCTCGGCGTGAGCCGGATGCAGGTCTATCTCGCGCGGCATCGCCTGGGGAACCGGCTCCGGCAAGATCTGGAACGGCTCTCGGCGCAACTGTCCTGAGCACGACAAGACGGTCCCCTTCAAGATCGCGGACCTCGGACCGCGCGATTTCAGCGTTCAGATCGGTGGGGCGGATGTGTTGTCCTCCCTGGGAAGCCACCCTGCGGACCTTCCCCGATTTGAACCGAGCCCCCGTCATCCCGGACCACGAGCTGTTGCGCCTCATCGGCCGCGGCAGCTACGGCGAGGTCTGGCTTGCCCGCAACGTGCTGGGGACGCTCCGCGCGGTGAAGGTGGTCCACCGCGCGGATTTCAGCTCGCCGCGACCCTTCGAGCGCGAGTTCCACGGCATCCAGCGGTTCGAGCCGGTCTCCCGGTCGCACAGCGGGCTCGTGCATGTGCTCCAGGTGGGCCGCAACGACGCGGACGGCTCCTTCTACTACGTGATGGAGCTCGCCGATGCCGTCGATCCGGCGGCATCGGATCCGGGCGCCTACGCGCCGCGCACGCTCGCGGCCGACCTCGCCGCGCAAGGACGCCTGCCCGCGTCGGCATGCGTCGGCATCTTCCTCGCGTTGGCCGATGCGCTCGCCCATCTGCACCGGGCCGGGCTGGTCCACCGCGACATCAAGCCGGCGAACCTCATCTTCGTCGGCGGCGCGGTGAAGTTCGCCGACATCGGGCTCGTCTCCAGGGCCGAGGAGAGCGGCTCGGCCGTCGGCACCGAAGGCTTCATCCCGCCCGAAGGCACGGGCACGCCCTCCGCGGACATCTACAGCCTGGGCAAGGTGCTCTACGAAGCGGCGACCGGCCGCGACCGCAAGGAGTTCCCCGCCCTGCCGCTCGACGTCGCCGATCTCGCCGCGGACGCCGACCTGCTGGAGCTCAACGCCGTCATCCTCAAGGCTTGCGCCAACGACCCCGCGCTGCGCCATGCCTCGGCCGATGCCTTCGCCGCCGACCTGGCCCTGTTGAAGGCGGGCCGGTCCGTGAAGGATCAACGGCGTAGGGAACATCGGCGGAGGTTCGGCCTGCGGAGGTTGCTCCCGGCCGTCGCCGCGGTGCTCGTCCTCGGCGCGATAGGGATCGTCCTCCGCCGGCCGGCCGCGGTCCCGCAACGGGCCGCGGTCGTCGTGCCGGACCCGAAGCCGACCACGGCGGACCTGCTCGCCCAAGCGCGCCTTGTCCGCGAAGGCGCAGCGCCCGGATGGCGGACGACCGTCCTCGGGATCTTGGCGAAGGCCGCAGCCGGCGGGCCCACCGCCGAGCTCCGCCAAGAAGCGGTCCTGGCGCTCGCCGCCGCCGACCTGCGACCGCTGCCGTTCGATCCGCCCGGCCCGCCGGCACCGCTGCTGATCGACCTGCCGCGCGAACGCTACGTCACGGCCACGCCCGAGGGCGTCGTCGTCTTCCACTCGTTGAAGGACCACGCGGAGCTCTTCCGCCACGAGGTGGAGGTGGTGCCGCTCGCCCAGTTCCTCGGCTTCAGCACCAGCGGACGGTGGTTGTCGATGGTCGACCAGACCGGCGCCTTGCGGTTCCGCCGCTGCGACCCTGGCACGGGCGCATGGTCCTGGTCGGGGCGCGCGCACAGCATGAGCCACGCGGAGTTCAACGCCGAAGGCACCATGGCCGGCTACACCTTCGGCGGCCACGCCGACGCGGAACGTTTCATCGCGTTGTCGCCCACGACGGAAATGCAGCAGAAGCGCTTCATCGAGCTGCCCGGCAGGACCGGACCGTTCGCGTGGTCGCCGAGCGAGACGCGCCTGGCCGTGCTCATCGAGGAACCGCCCGGCCTCGCCATCGTCGACCTCGGCCTCGGCAAGGTCTCGGTCCACCTGCCCTTGGAAGGGACGCCCACCGCGATGGCGTGGTTCGGCGACGCCCGGCGCGTGGCCTGCGCGACGCGGACCGGCGTCTGGGTGGCGGACACCGTCACCGGACAGGTGCAGCGGTTCGCGGACGGTCTGTCCGGCGCGACCAGCCTCTCGCTCGACGAGGCCGACCGCGTGCTTGCCGTGGCCCGGTTGGACGGCCGGGTCCAGCTCTGGGACGTGCCGTCACGCCGGCCGCTCATCGCTGTCGATACGCCAGCCGGTCGGGTCGACCTGTCGCCGACGGGTCGCCAGCTCGCGGTCTACGCGCCCGGCCAGACCCGGGCGACGCTCTGGGAATTCGCCAGCCCGCGCGACGTCGTCCGCTTCCTGCCGACCACGCTCAAAGCGCTGCCCGTCGACGACAACGCGCAAGGATTGCGACGCGAAAGGACCGGGATCTGGCTGTCGGCGTCGACGAACGCGACGTTCCGGCTTCCTGCCGCCGGTGGCGCCAACGGCTTCGCCCGCTCCCCGAACGGCGCTTGGGTCCACGTCCACCTCGACGACGGCGGAGTCCAGGAGTGGAATCTGCCGCGCCTGCAGGAACGGTTGACCGCGATGGGCCTCGGCTGGTGAGCCGGCCCCGCGGGTCACTTCGGGAGCCACTTTTCCCAGTTCTTCGCGTAGGCATCCACGTTGTCGCGGTCGACGGGCACCAACGGGCTGACCTCCTTGACGGCGGGAGGGCTCTTCTTGAAGTGGACCTTGTCGAGCAGCAGCTCGATGGAGCGGTAGCCCCAGGCGTGGCATTGCTGGGCGAGCAGCTTCTGCACGTGACCGCTGCGGAGATAGGCGAGCTGGGCCGGCAAGGCGTCGACGCTGACGCATTTCACGGAGCCGGGCGCCCACTTGAGCGCGTGCTCGGTGAACAACGGCCAGCCACCGATCATCGCCCAGCCGGTGACCTCGGGGGCCGCCTGCATCACCTGCTCGACGCGGGCCGCGGCGTCCTGCGGCGTCTCCTTGTGGTAGTAGGTGTCGCGGATGCGGATCCCGGGGAACGCCTTCGCGCCTTCGCGGACGCCCTGTGCCCGCTTCTGCAGGTTCGGCGCGTTCTGGTTGCCGGCGAGGATGGCGACGACACCTTTGCCACCCATGACCTTGGCCAGCTCGGCGATGACCTGCCGGCCGCATTCGAGGTCGTCCACGCCGTAGTTGATGAAGCGTTTCGAGGCCGGTGCATCGCTGTCGAAGGTACACACCGGCACGCCGCCTTTGACGGCCTTGTCGATGGCATCGGTCACCTTGTTCGCGTCGCTGCAGCTGATGGCGATGCCGTCGGCGCCGGCGAGCACCAGCTGTTCGATGGCCTCGGCCTGCTTCTGGGCGTCCTCCTCGTTCGGCGTGCGCCAATCGACCTTGATGCGCAGCCCGTGCTTCGCGCCGAGCTCGCGCGCGGCGTCCTCGGCCCCGACGCGCGCGACCTGGAACACGGCGTTGCCCTGCGACTTGGCGACGAGGCCGAAGGTGTAGGTCTTTGACCCCGCGGCCTGCACGACGACAGGCAACGTGGACGCGGCGAGGAGGAACGAGCGGCGGTTCATGCGGGGCGGGAAGTCGGAGGTTCGAGGTGCGGCTGAAGACGGCTGGCGGATCAGCCGATGAAGGAGCAGATGTATTCGCAGATGCCGTCGGCTACCTCGATGTCGAAGCCGGAGCTCGCGGGGACATCGAAATGTTCGCCGGCGCCGTAGGTCGCGATGGCGGTCTGGCCGTCGAGTTTCACCGAACAGTCGCCGGCGACGATCTCCATGCGCTCGGCCTTGTCGGTGCCGAAATGGAACTTGCCCGGATAGATCAGCCCGAGGGTCTTCTTCGATCCGTCGGGGAACAGGATCGTGTGGGAGACGACACGGCCGTCGAAATAGACGTTGGCCTTGGCGACAGCGGTGACGTTCTTGAAATCAGCGGGGACAGGCATCGAGAAAAACTGGGGTCTCTCGCACCGGATTTCAAGCGGCCGTTCGGCTCCGTTTCTTGGGATCGCCGGCAGGCAGGTCGCCGGACCCCGGCGATGACCCGCCCCTCCATCCCAGGCGACCCGGCAGGGGGGCCGTATCCGGGTGGATTGTTGCTTCCCGAAGCAATTGCTTAATCGTCCACGTGCGGTCTGTAACCTTTGCGGCGACAACGGGTTTGCAACCAAGCGTGTTTCGGAAAGTTTCTTGCTGCATTGCTTTCAACGAAATATTTGGCGTTTATCAATACCGAGGCCGCCGAATTCCTTGCGCGCCATTGAACCGCACCGGTGGCGGCTAACAGTTTCCAAGCTTGCCTTTCTGGCAATGCGAGCAATACTCGATCGGTATCTGCCAAGATATGCGGCTTGAGCAGCTCACACTGCTCAGGTCTCGCTCCGTGAGTGGTATCAGCACCTGCGGAAGTCGGTTTTTGTTTAGGGATCGGGGTGTGGTGTCTTGCGCTTATGGAGCGCAATGCACTGTTTTATCGGCCGGCTAGCCTCCACACCCGTTCCCCTCAAAAATCGGTGATCGGAACCGGACGAGGTGACTCTCGCTAATGGGACGAGATTGTCTGTTTTAAGGCCGCTGGCCTCCCCGTCCGGTTCCAACTACCCATCTACCATACCTCTTTCCACCACCACTGTCAATCGCTATCACTGTCAAAAAAAATCCACCGCGGCTGCTGACTGATTGCGATAGCTGAAATATTTGAATTTGATTTTTTATTCAACCTGGTAACGTTGCGACATGAACGACGAAGCAATTGCTAGAGTGAGGCGGACACGAAGTCCTGGTTATCCCGCAATCGGGCTTGAGGACGCGGTTTCCCGCGCCGCGAAAATATGGGATAAAGCCCAAAGACACGAAGCATCTGCTAGCGCAATCGCCACATATTGGGGGATTTCCGATTCAAGTAGCGCACTGGCGAGCCATCTTGCGGCATTGAAGCGGTTCGGTTTGATTGAAGACGTTGCAGGCGGATCCGGGAAGCAGGCTCGGC